>DASQID010000281.1:0-30069 GCA_035631775.1 Acidobacteriota bacterium | reverse complement strand
TGGCGGCGCCCCTTCCAGAACAGATCCGCTAGGGGCCGTGCAACCCTCTCGGAACGCGGCCCCCGCTTGACCCAGCGTCCCAGCAAGGCTTCCCCGATGTCACTCAGATGTGAGAAGGTGCTCGCATGAACACGGGAGGATCAAGAAAAATGGCTAATACATTGCCTTGGACCTTCTTCCTTGTCCTCGCATCCCAGGGTTGGACCCAACAGCTTCCAGCCACGTTACCCATATCGTCCTCCGCAAACATCAGGGAATTGCTCGCTCGGCCGTGGGGCAAAATGTTCTGGATCGAGCGGGTGAACGGCGGGTACCGCATGGGAGACAGCGCCAGCAAGTATTCCAACAACCTGAGTTTTGAACATCTGACCTTCGACATCTCAAATAATAAAGTGCTGGCCAATATGGGCGTTCAGGGAACGCTCAAGAATCTCACAATCTACCGAGGGTCCTACGGCGTAATCGGAACCCCCAGCAGTCTGGCGGGCGTATGGATGGCGAAGGACAATACCAGTTTCGGGCCGTACTCATTCAAGCTGCACATCGCAGAAGAAACCTACGACCTTGCGAATGTAAACTGGGATTTTCGCACTGGGCTGCTGGACAACATCTTTCCTGTAACCGAACTCCGTGACCCCAATGGGCGTTTCCGGGTTCGAATTGTCATGTACGCTCCGGTTTCTTCGGACGGATCACAGCGCGTGCGCGGCGTCGTTTACGGGCTCGAACTCGAGAACACGGCCAGCCGCAATTTGCAGGGCCGGATTGAACTCCCGGGCACGTTCGCAAATCAACGGCAGGATTTTACCAAGCATCCCATTCACATGTGGGAACCATTCGAGTTTGAGTTCAGCCTCGGAGATACAAATAGTTTTCAACGCGAAATCCCGTTTGTTTTGGCACCAGGCAAAGATACATGGGTCCCATTGATTCTCTCCATGCCGGGAGACCCGGTGCCGGCCGAAGTAAACCGCAAAGGGACCCTCGCCTGGCTGGCTGAGAGTTGGGCATATTACCGTCGTGTGCTGGGTCGCCTCGAGACCTCCGGAGATGCCTATATCGCAGAATTTTTCGAACGGCAGGTCATGCAGGCATTGCAGAGCATCGCCATGTCTCCGGGAGGGGAGCTTGCGGGCACAAACTGGGGCACCTACCCAACGACGCGCGAGATCTGGATGAAGGACGCATACTATTCCTGCCTGCCCACGGTGTTGCTGGATCCTTCGCTTGCACCCCCCATTATTCTCTGGTTCAGCCAATATGGTGTCCGACCCAAAGGAAACATGCTCCCGGGGGGCTTGAACCATTCTCTGAGCCTGTCTCTGGCAAGCATCGTCCAGGGGGGAATGTATTACGAGAACACGGCAGACAAGTCTTTCTTTACGGCTCATCCCGAACTCAAGAGGAACTGGGATGATCTGATGGAGCAACTGATCGCCTCCCGTACGGATCCGAACATCTGGTTGTTTCCAAGCCGGTTCATCTCGGACGGCGCGCTCGAAGGCGATTATCATACCGGTTCCAATGTGGTTGCGTGGCGCGCGCTCAAGGCATACTCGCGGCTTCTCACTGATGTGTACGGCGACGCAGCCCGCGGGCGCCGATATGCGGAGACCGCGGACAAAGTGCGCGATGCCCTGCTGGCAAAGACCGTGATTGACGGCCCCTTTGGGAAGCAGTTCATCGAGTCGGTGGATAAGAGCGGCAAGCCCCCGCGCATGCTCAGCGACGGCGAGGAATCGGATACGACTTTGATGCCTTTTTATGGATTCCTTCCTTACGATAACGACACCTACCTCCACTACATGCATTTTTCGATGTCGCCGCAAAACGAGGCCTACCAGCCGAAGGTAAGGGCGATTACCTGGTCCTCCAGCCCTGCGATTCCGCTGGCAGATCGGGTTCCCTCCACAGCACCTGGATACATGAAGGGCATCGCGCTCGGAAATGATCTGGAGTCGCTCTTTGGCGAACATGGTTACTACACCGAGGTGCGAAGAGTCACCGATGCCGACGGTTCGGTTTTCTGGTGGCCATTTGGCTGGTACAGCAATCCACCGCAATGGAACTACGACCGCCCCATCCGGCTTAGTATCCCGGGCAAGGCGGGGTGGTTCGCCGGTGTCCACACGGCCGTTTTCATCTCCCGTTAT
Source organism: Acidobacteriota bacterium (assembly GCA_035631775.1). Lineage (GTDB taxonomy): Bacteria > Acidobacteriota > UBA6911 > UBA6911 > UBA6911 > DASQID01. The sequence continues at coordinate 27,916 of DASQID010000281.1, read as the reverse complement.
CTTGGATTGAGTTATGACGCACCCAAAAGAACTTTGACCTTTGCCCCCTCGCCTCTGCTCGGCAATCGATTCCGTTGGAGTGGTTTCGCCCTGGGGAACAACCGCTTCAGCGTGAGCTATGAACGGGAAGCCTCCACCGTTCGAGTTTCCGCCAGAAGCGAGGGCGGCAGAGCATTCCGTCTCGAGTTGACTGCTCCCGTGGAGGGGATCGGCGAGGCGGCAATCGTCAGGGTGGACGGGAACGAACAGAAAAAAGGTCCGACATTTCGTTTTTTGGGACGCGATTCAATCCGTGTGCCGGTTGAAGTTCCGGCGGGCAAGGCGGTGAACATCGTCATTGAGGGCAGATGATTTCGACGGAGGCATCATGAGCATGCATAGATATTCACGCCGAGACAGTCTGAAGGCGCTGGTTGCCGGCGCTTCAGTTTCAGCCGCATCGCTGGGCGGGTATGCTGGGGCTCAGGAAAACAAGGCAGCCGCGGCCAAACCTGCAACCGAACCGCTGCCGCAGCACGAGCGCAGGATGCAATGGTGGCGCGAGGCGAAATTCGGGATGTTCATTCACTGGGGCTTGTACAGTCAGCTGGGGCGCGGCGAATGGGTGCTGGCGATGGAGGATATGCCGCTTGCGGAATACGAACCGCTCGCCAAGACCTTCAGGCCACGACCGAACGCGATCCGGGATTGGGCACGGCTCGCTCGTCAGGCGGGCATGAAATACATGGTGATGACCACGAAACACCACGAAGGATTCTGCCTGTTCAACACCAAGACCACCGACTACTGCGCGACCAGGCAAGGCCCCGGCCGGGATCTCGTGCGCGAATACGTCGAGGCGGCAAGAAGCGAGGGGCTCCGCGTGGGCTTCTATTATTCACTGATGGATTGGCACCATCCCGACTGGATGAAATGCAAGACGGACGCGGCCGCGCGGCAGAGAATGGTCGAATTCGCCCACGCGCAGGTGCAGGAATTGATGACCAATTACGGCAAGATCGACATCCTGTGGTACGACATGGCCTACCCGTTGGACGGGGCAGGCTGGCAATCGCGCGAACTGAATCGGAAAGTGCTCGAATGGCAGCCCGATATCGTGGTCAACAACCGCAGCGGCGTGCCGGGCGATTTCGCGACACCGGAGCAGAACACACAGGCGTCGAAAGGCGACTGGGAGTCGTGCATGACCTTAAACGACAACTGGGGCTATAACCTTACCGACCACAACTGGAAAACCCCGGTTGCCGTTTTGAACAACCTGATCAAATGTTCGCAGGACGGTGGCAATTACCTTTTGGATATCGGTCCGAAAGCCGACGGCTCCTTACCCGAACCCTGCACGACAATTCTCCAATCCGTGGGAGAGTGGATGCAGAGGAACGGCAGCGCCATTTATGGAACGCGAAAATGCTGGGTGAATCTGGTAAACGGAGCGCTTTTCACTCGCAAAGACAACACGATCCATGTCTGCATCAACGCCTGGCCCGGAACGACCTTGATCATCGGCGGTATCGATAAGAAGACAAAGTCGGCCAAACTCGCGGTTTCTGGTAGAAGCGTGGAGGCAACGGTGAAGGGCTCTCAATTGATTTTGTCGTCTCTCCCCGCACAGCCGCCCGACAAACCTATTGCGGTGATTGCGCTCGAGTTCGATTCGGCGCCGATTCAGAATTCGCTCGCCAACCGCATTGTCTATGACGTCCTGGGCGGCGGCCCGGAATCGTAGGAGTCAAGCATGAGTCCACAAGAAGCAAATCGCCGCGATTTTCTGAAAATGGCCGGCCTCTCCGCTGTGGGGCTCGGTCTTCCTCTCAACCATGGGGTGGAATCCGATGTGAGGAGCAACGCTTCGTCGGGCGAGCGTTCCCCCTTTTCGTCTTTGAAGGACGTCTTCGAGGCTCCGAGAAGCGGTTATTTTGGTGTGAAAGTCGAGGAACGGCAGGAACGTTTCGGCAACGGTCAATCCGGCCGCAGGCTCAAGCTCGTACCGAGGGATCCCAAAACGCTCTACACGGCGGACGGCTTGAGCGGCGAGGAGGAACCGCACAGCTTCCAGCTCACATTCGAAATTTCAAACAACAGCATCCTCTGCTCGGCCAACCAGGGCGGCCTCCTCAAACACCCCTGCATCTTTTCCAGGAAGGTGCCCGCAAGCCGGCGCGGAAGGGATCTTGTCTCAGAGGAACTGGTGGGAGGAAGCGTGTGGGGCTTCGGCCTGATTCGTGACGGCGGGATGCCCGTCCGCCTGCCAATGACCCACGGCGCGCAGGTGGAGCTGCTCGGATCGGTGTTTCCCTTATTCAGCTACCGGATCGACGACCTGTGGATACAACTCCTGGCATTTGCCCCGAGGTTTTCCGACGACGCGCAGCCCGCGCCGCGGGCCATGCTCGCGGTCGTCAAAATTGAAAACCACGGAAAGACACCGTGGCAGGGCAATCTCCTGGCTCCGGATCTGCCGGATATCTCCGAAGGGAGTGCCATCTCGACACCAGTCGAAAGCCCGCACCCGCGCTTCACGGAGCTGCCCGTGCCGATCGCAGCCGGATACGAAGCGATGTCGTTAATGGATGAGACCCGTTGGAGCCCGAGGTGTCCGCTTGTGCATCACGCGATTGCTCCCGGGGCACAAGCAATCAGCAGCTTTGCCATTCTCCTCGATACCAGCCCGGAAAATCTTCAACGGACCATGCAGGTGGTGCGCAGGCACACAACACTTGATTGGTTCAACCAAAGCTGGCAGGTGCGCGAAAAGCGGTACGGCCGACTTTCGATTCCCGCGGATCCCTACTATTCCGAAAATTACATCCGGCTCATCGAAGGAGGTAATTCCGCTGTTCTTCACTCTGCGGACGGCCAATTATTTAACGGTGGACCTTCCGGATTCATCGACTACGGAATGATGCTGTTCGAGCCGAAATACATGGCCGAAAGCCTACAGTCGCTGGCCGGATACCGACGCCATACGTTGAGTCCGGCCGAAATCGAATCTCTTGGTTATTCGCTGGTAAGCGCGCTGGGGCATCTTCCCTCGGCTGGCCTTTATTATCGGGCTACCGATAACCGAGAATTGTTCCTCCGCTGTCCCGGAATCATGGAGTTTGCCCGTGAGCGATTGGCCGATTTGCTCAAACTGCGCAAGGGTGCTCCTTATCTCTTCCCTTCGAAAATGCTCTGGGATGGGCCGACGCTCGGCGACTACCACACCGGCTCCAATATCATGGCCTGGCTCGCATTCAGCGGCATGGGCCGGATCGCGCGCGAAGTGTACGGGGAAGCGCAACTGGGAAAGGAGTGGCTGGAAATCGCCGGAAAAATCAAAGACGACATCTACCGGCATTGTGTCGGCGATTGCGCGCTTGGAAAGCGCTTTTTTGAAGGCGGAAATGCAGACGGCACTTTCGCTCAAGGTCACGATGGCGAGGAGGCCTTCACCACGTTGGCCCCGTTTTTCGGTTTCTGTGAGGCCGACGATCCTGCTCTAATCAATCACGCCAGACTCGCATTTACTCCGGATAATCCACTGTATGAACCCGCTGTGGACGGCATCTGGTGGGCCTCTCGTGGCGATCGGTGGGGCGGAATCACCACGCCGGGACAGCTGGCCATGCTGGTTGCCAACAATGATGAGTCGGAGCTCGCGAAACGCCTTGACCAGCTCCGCAGCCTGACGGACCTGGACGGATCGATTTGGTGGTGGCCTTATTTATACCCGTGCAATGACCGCACGAATGTCCGGCGCAGGGACTGGCCGGTCGACACGAGCAAGAGCGGTTTCACCATGGCAGTTGCAAGCTGCCTGCTGGTTAACAACGTCTTCGGCCTCTGTGTGGATGTTCCGGATCGCCGCGTCTCGTTCCGGCCGTTCTGTCCGTGGGATGACTTTTCCTGGAGCGGCGCGAAGCTCGGGAACTCACTTTTTGATCTTGCCTATAAAAGGGATGAACGGCATATCCTCGGCCGAATTACCAACCGCAACAAGTCACCGTTCACGGCCATCATCGAAGTCATGCTGCGAAAAGGCCAGTCCGCTCAGAAGGTGCTCACGAGCGGGAAGCCGATAAGCGAAACCCAAAACGCGATGCGTTTTGGCCGCCCCTCTGTTCGTATCTGTGCGCCGGTGCCTCCCGACACATCTTTGGAACTGCTTGCGGAATTTGCATAATCTGAAGAAACTTGGGACTTCCCCTACATCGGGAGCAGCTCTCAGAACCGGTATCGGTATTGAGCAGGGCATTACCTGATCCCGAGATCTGTGCCTTGTCATCATGTCGAATGCCAACACCGGTTGCGATCCGATGACCTTAACGGTTAAAGCTTCGGCTTGCATTGCTCTGTCTGAACTGGGCATATACCGTTATATCCCCGGTGCTCCGCCAATGTTTTAGGCAGGAAAGCAACTTTGGGTCAGCATTTCCAGATGTCGATCGTTGCGGAATTTGGTTGTGGGCGGCCCAGTGTGCTGCGGCCGTCTGCTATGTATCTTTGCAACAACCGGATCAGCCTGTCGACTTCATCCGGATGCTGTTCCTGCACGTTGGTGCGTTCCCTGACATCCTGCCTCAGGTCATAAAGCTGTACCTTGGGAAGATTCCGCTTTTTTGCTTCTTCCGTCGTGGGAGAGCTCCACCCTCCTGATCCCGGGCACAGTTCAAGCTTCCACTTCCCCTGCCGAATGGAAAACAAGCCCTCGATGGAATGATGCACCACCGCTTCCCTGACTGGTTTCTCGACTTTCTGCAAAAGATCCGGAAGAATGCTTGTACTGTCCTCGCCGGCATTGTCGGGCAGCCTCTCTCCAAGAACTTCGGCGCAGGTTGCCAGGAGATCCGTGAGGCAAATGGTGTCGTTGCAGCGCACCCCGGCCCGCACCCGCCCAGGCCAACGTGCGATAAACGGAATGCGATGGCCGCCCTCCCAGATATCTGACTTGTAGCCACGGAAATGATAGCTCGGGTAGTGACCTTGCCTTTCAAGGGCCTTGACATCCGCCGCGGGGGAACAACCGTTGTCGCTGGTAAAGATGACCAGCGTGTTTTGCGATAGTCGGTGATGCTCGAGAGCATTCAGCACTTCGCCGACGGTCCAATCGCACTGATGTACAAAATCGCCATAAGGGCCGATTCCGGAACTTCCTTGAAATTGCGGGGCGGGCAGGATAGGTGTGTGCGGCGCGCTCAGCGCGAAATAGAGGAAAAACGGTTGATCCGAACGGTTAGCCGCATGCCGGTCGATGAAGGATACAGCCTTCCGAGTCAGGGTAGGAAGGACATCCTCATGGATAAATCCGCGTGCCGCCGGTCCACCTCGGTAAAAGGCCGTACCCTCCCTGCCCGGCATAGTCCGATTGGGCGGCTCGACGATGCGATCGTTTTCCACATATACGTAGGGCACCATATCGAGGGAAGCCGGGATCCCGAAAAAGTAGTCGAATCCGAGATCCGTGGGGCCGCCGGAGATGGTGCGGGCATGGTCAACGTGCTCGCCCGTTTCATTCTCTTTGTCCGAGTACAAATGTCCATCATGAGTTGGCCAACCCAGGCCAAGATGCCATTTACCCACGCATGCCGTGGCGTAGCCGTGTCGTTTCAGCAAGGAGGCTACCGTCATCCTGCCCGTTTCGATCAGAGGACTGGAATATCCCCACAACACGCCCGACTGTAATCGCGTGCGCCAGGCGTAGCGGCCGGTCAAGATGCCGTACCGCGTGGGAGTGCAGACTGCCGAGGGGGAGTGGGCATCAGTGAATGCCATGCCCTCAGCTGCCATCCGGTCTAAAACCGCCGTTGGGATGCGGCATTCCGGATTCAGCGTGGCCACGTCGCCGTAGCCCAAATCGTCTGCGAGGATGTACACGATGTTCGGGTGTCTACCGGGTGTGCAGTACTCGCCGCTGGCAAAGACAGCAGTGCCAAGTCCCAACATCCGCAGGAAGTCACGGCGTTCCATTTCTCCTCCGTTTGGCTGTTACCTGCGTCAGCGGCTGTTGAATTCTTTCACAGCGTCATACATTGCCAAGATATTTTCCGGGGGCACGTCCGGCAAAATGTTGTGAACGGTATTGAAGACGTATCCTCCGCCTGCCGAAAAGATTCCCATCCGCTCGAGCACTTGGTCTCTTATTTTCTCCGTACTGTTTCCGTTGAGAACGCCCGCAGTTTCGATGCCGCCGCCCCAGAACGTACAGTCCTTTCCGAATTCCTTTTTCAGGTATGCCGGCTCCATCCCCCGGGCATTGGTCTGGACGGGATTGAATATTTCAACGCCAGCATCGATAAGGTCCGGCATCAACTGCGATATCGACCCGCACGAATGAATAAATGTGTGCATACTGCTGTGAGACTTGACGTAATCGCAAAGAATCTTATGTCGGGGTTTGAAGAGCTTGCGATAGATCTTCGGTGACATGAATGGCCCGGTCATCATTCCGAGGTCATCACCAAACCGGATGATGTCGGCAACATCCCCAACCGACCTGCAGACTCTCTCAAGGGCTGCCAGATGCCTCTTCATGAGCTTGTCCAGAAGCTTTTCAACACTATCCTGGTCGGACATCAGGTCCATCAGAAAGTTATCCATCCTCCTGAGGAATGTACCCCACTCGAAAAGATTGCATCCGCAGACGATCAGGAGCGCCTTGTCGGTAGTCCTCCTGAGCATGAGCGCTTTCTCCCTGAGCTTCTCCCAGAAATCGTTTTCGCCTGCGCGATCCCATGGGCTGTGCGCATGGCGCGCCCACATGATCCTGCGCATTTCAGCATCGAGAGACGAATAATCGCGAGGGTACCCCTCCACAAAAGGGAAATAGGTCTGATCGAAGAAGGTTGCACCTGCGGGCATTTTGGATAGCGCTCTACGCTCGTCGTCGTCGAAGGTCAGAAATGAGCCGTCTGCCTGTCTTACTGGGTCGAACCACATGGGATAAAACGCAGAATCGCCATTTGCCAGAGTCGCCGGCTTCCAGTCTGAAGGTTTGTCATTCAAAGCTCTGCCGATGTCGATGACATCCACATCGAACATTTTGAGCACCGCATAGTCAGGTTGAGCGAGCTGCTGAACGACATCGTAGATCAAGACCGGCAGTTCTGGACGACCGACATGCTTGACGAGGTTGCTATAGGCAATCGCGGATATCCCAGAGCTGGGAGTTGCTCCCAGGTCTACGGGCACTCGGTCAGGGGTTTTGTGAGAGATCGCTGCAAGGATGCGTTCGCGTGAGTTCATGGTGCTAACCGACCGGATTACATGGATCCGCTGATACCGATTAAGAACGAAGATCCGATCAGGATCAGCAAGGATACCGCCATCAAAACGTAGGCGCTCGCAGGGGCTCCCTTCCATTCCTTTCTATATAACCCCCACAGCGTGGCAAATACTATGGTAAGCGCCATCAAGATGCCCCAGGAGGTAAATGTGAATCTGCCCATTTTGCTTTTTCCCATTCCGAAAAGTACGAATTGACTGAACCAGAGAATACCTGCAAGCATGGCCAGCAGGTAATTCATGGCGAGCCTTGATCGAGGTTTGATCCCCGAATAGTCGCCAAGGGATCTGTGTTTGATTCCAAGCCAGATGCACCAGACGAGGGTGGTGACCATCGTGCCTGAGAGGAGGAGTACCATTACGGGCATGGTAGCAAACAGGGGGTCCACGCCTGACCTGACTGCGCACTCAGCCACTGGTATTCCCTGCTCAAATCCAAGCGACATTGCCGAACCCGTGAATCCCACCAAAACCGCTGCAGATATTCCTTTCACAAGTTGAAACTCAGCGACAGAACTTTGTCTTTCGGAACAGGAAACAATCTTGTCCTTCATGTGTCCTGCCCACGCTGACAGGGCAATCCCTGCGCAAGAGATGAGCACGCCGAGGACAAGCAGCCTTCCACCCGGACCCTGGAACATAAGGGATAGGCGGCCATCCATAAGTGGCGGGACTAGCGTTCCGATGGCAAGCATCAACCCGAGTGACAGCGCATATCCGAGAGATATGCCGAGGTAGCGCAGGGTAAGTCCGAATGACAGGTTTCCGATACCGTAAACGATTCCTGATATAAATACTCTGAGGAGCACATCATGAGGAACGCCACTGTAAACAACCACCAATCCCTTGGCAAAGACCACGCAGGCAATCATCGGGAAAAGGATATACGCACCAAGGCTGTAGATCAGCCAGCACGACTCCCATTTCCAACCGCTCATTCTTCCGAAAGGGACGGCAAAACTTCCTGCGGTAAAGGCACCTGCGGCAATAAGCAAGAGGCCAGTAAATATGTTTTCGTAGTCCATTCAGGATACGGCCTGTGAGGGAGTAAGCGATCTCATAGGATCCAGATACGCAGAAGTGTTGGACCACGAAACACACCAAAATCGCGAAAGGCTTTCGTGTGTTTCGCGGTTTCCAAAATATTCACCATACCGCCGGATTCTCGACAGTTCAGGTTTGCCGAGCGCTCAGTGTTTAAAAGCCGAAACAGCAATGGAGTCGCGATCGGCGTCGGCACCGCTGAATCGCGACCAGTTGAAACCGTAAAAAGCCACGAATGCGAAACAGGCAAGCGGCACAATGAACCCGCGGGAAATGTCGGATCTGTCCGCTACGAAACCCATCAGTTTGGGCAGCAGCGCCCCTCCCATAATTGCCATGACAATGAACGCTGAAGCCTTTTTCGCCCTCGCACCCAGTCCGAATATGCCCAATGCGAATATGGTCGGGAACATGATCGACATGAAAAAATAACTCAGGAAAACGCAAACCACGGAAATCCAGCCGAGCTTCAGGAAGACTACAAAACAGACCGCCACGTTCAACAGCCCATAAAGGCCCAGGACCTTGTGGGCGGCATATCTTCTGAGAATGCCCGCTCCGGTGAATCTGCCGACCAGGAAACAAACGAAACCGAAAGATGCCAGCGTCGAGGCTCCCTGGTCGCTGATGCGCAGCAGTCCATCCTTGCCGGGCTCGAGAAGTCTTCCGATCAGGCCTCCACTCAGCGCCTCGGGAATCGGCGGAACTTGAGAGGTCATGTAGTTGATGAAAAAGCTGAAAATTCCGGCCTGCGCGGCGACATATAAGAATTGCGCGGCAACCGCGAGCGTGAAGTGCGGATGCGACCAGATGGAGTGGGAAACTTCCGAAGTCGAGTCGTCGAGGTGATAATCGTCCTTTGTCTTTATGTCCGGCACGCTCGCGAAATAAAAGACGATCGCCAAGAGGACCACAACTACCGCAACCCCGGCATAAGGGATCCAGAGCGTCTGGCTGCCGGTGCTGTTCCCCAGCGCATCCTTGGAGTAGAAGAAGAGTCCGCCCGCGATCGGACCGAAGATCCAGCCGATGCCATTGCAGGACTGAGCCAAGTTGATGCGGGTGGCCGCATATTTACTTGGACCGAGCACGGTGGAGTACGGATTTGCGATCGTTTCCAGAAAGGTCAAGCCTGCGGCGATGATACAAACACCCAGCAAAAAGGCCCAGAAGGCCGCGATCTTGGTCGCCGGAATAAACCAGAATCCACCCACCGCAACCATCAGCAGACCGGCAATGATGCCTCCTTTGTATCCGAGCCGGGTCGCCAGCCAGCCGGCCGGAATTGCCATCAGGAAGTAGCCGAGGTAATGGGCGAACTGCACGCAGGCGGATTGAGCGAGCGATAGATGAAGCTCCTGCTGAAAATGCTTGTCCCTCACGTCGATCATGCCATTGCAGAATCCCCACAGAAGGAAGAGCGAACTGATAATGACAAACGTGAACGCCACGTTTTTGCCGTCATCCGTTACGAACATGCCCCTGGAGTCATGGTTCATGGCACTCAAGTCTTTCTACTTATCTTCGCGATTCCGCCTCAGGCCCCTACGGCCGGTTTGATGTCACCCGATTTTGCCTGCAGCGCAGTTCTCTGGTGAGTCGCGGCTGTATGCAGCCATTGTTTTGCGAAGCCTGCCCTCCGCCTGCGCGTCCCAGTAAGCACACTCGAGCTTGAGGAACACCGACGAATATGGAATTCTCAAGCCGGTCTTGATGATCAGTATCCGGAATACGCTCGCAGCCTTATCCAATTCCGCGATGATCTGTTCGTGGGGGTGGGCTGCCGTTTCAACACCGCCCAGCAACTTCGCAAGCTCCCGGCGATACGCAGAAACGCCGGGAGCATCCTGTTCCGAGAGGAACTCTAACTCCCGATCGACGACAAGGGAGGGCTTCACATGCGAGGAAGATTGAACTATAGAAAGGCTCCGCCTCAACACCTCGAAGGAATCCTGGGCTGCACGAATTGTCTCGATTCCCTCTCGGGCCTGGGCTGGATACGCCGAGTCGGCGATGACAATCCAGTTCCGGTGACCGTAGAGTTGGATCCGGCTGCGAAGCGCCGCCTCCCATGATGATTCTAAGTCGAGGGCGTCAACAACTGGGGCGGCTGAGCCGGGTGTTTCATGTGCGCTCTGCATTCGTTTCTCCTTGGCATCAACAGGATAGGTGCGCGACGTGGGCCTGGAGTCAGTCGTGATCCGGTTGATCCTGTTATCGTGTCTGTTCTTGCCTTGATCCGTGTTCGCCCTGCCACCGGGACCCTCCAGCGTTCAAATACCACAGAGGTTGACATGGATGCCCAATTCAGCCATTGCCGCTGCCTTGGCGGCAAGGGCGGCATCTGCTTCGTCCGCGGTAGGTGCGTAGGCGACATTCACGTGGTTTGCGTGGTGGCGCCCCATGAACTGATCGCGTGTTACGCCGTGCAGCACCGCGTGCATGATGGGCCACTGGGGCGTCGTTTCCTGCCAACGGCGGTCGGTCTCTTCCTGCGGCAGGTCTATAGCTGTTGCCCGGCCCATGTCGGCGTGGAGCCGATTCCCCTCGACAAAAATACGACTCCACACAACCGGGCCCGGCTTGCACACACCCTTCAATGTGCCGCCGCCGAGTCTGAAGTACATCGGCGGCTGGCGTTCGCTGACTGCCCTGGCGTATCCGCCCTTGATGTGAGAAGCGGGCACGGCTCCGGAGATCTGGAAAACCCAGACGAATTCGTGGATGCCGCCGCCGCGATAGTGCTCGCCCCAGCGGACATCGTGGAGGGTCGTCGCGGGATCAAAGCCCATCGCCGTCCAGACCCGGTTAGTGATAATCGCGTCCAGGCCGGCGCATTCATCCACCTCATTGAAGTGCGGCAGAGGCTTGCCTCCGTAAAGTTCCCGGCCGTTGGCGGCCATTTTCACCGGCGGGCGCGCAACATTGTTGAGCAGCCCCTCGACCAGGTCGGAGGCCGGCGCCATGTCCTTGAGCCCCTGCTGATACTGAATGCCGATGGCATCGCATCCGAATTCGTAGGCAATCCGCAGGGCGGCGATATACATCTTGCACTGCTCCAGGATCTGATCATCCGTCAGATCCGTCTCCGGGTTCGGGCCGGTCACGAAGGTGACGCCGCAATCGTCCAGCCACTTCCGCACTTGCCGGGCCTCATCGTCCGGCACTAGGCGCATCGCGGCGACGAGCGCAGATTGGCTCATGCGTTCTTTGAAAACGCCGGTCGAGTTTAGCAGTTCATCTTCGATGATGGCGTTGTACATCCCCATGCAGCCTTCGTCGAAAACGCCCATGATTGCCTTACGATGTTTCAGGTGCCGGGCCACTGCAATCCCGAGTTCCCGCTCCGTGGCCGGGAGAGCTGATGGATCCAATTTCCTTACATGGCTGCAATCATGGTTTATGCGACCCTCCCGCAGCCATTGCCGGATGCCGCTGCGAAAGAGATCGTCGTCGAAATCCTTGCTCCAGAGCGTGCTGTACCTCACACCGGCCTTGAAGAGACACCCGTTCAGGTTCAGCATGCCGACCAGGCCCGGCCACTGACCCGACCAGTTGGCCACGGTAAGAATGGGCCCGCGGTGATAGAGGAGTCCGGCAAGAATATTCCCGCTGTACTGCCACACTGACTCCGCTACGATGAGCGGCGCCACAGGATCGATGTCCGCAAATACGTCCATCCCCATTCGCTGATTCCAGATAAACCCATGACCTACGTCCGCACGGTACGGGTGGGCGCGTCGAACGACGGTTCCCTCCGCAGCAAATGCCGCGACGATCTTCTTCTCGCTCTCCGCCTGCGCGGGCCAGCAAATCTGGTTTGCGGACTGACGCAGGTCCCCGCTGGCCACCAGGAGAGCTTCTCTGTGCCCGACCGGCTTGTGAAAGGTAAATTTCGGAAGTTGATAAGCCACGCGATCCTCCTTTTATTGACGCAAACCTGAGGTTAGCGCCGGGCTCAACGCTGCCTGCGCTCCATGAAGGGAATGGAAACCTCCAGCACCTTTGATCAGGGCAATAAGAGGCGATGGGTTTTGCTTCAGTGAGATGAAGGCTCCCCCCAATGCCGCGCACGACTTGAGAGACGGGCACCATAATCAGGCAGCGCGAAGGTCAACGGTTTTCCCTCGCTGGACAGGCAGTACGAAATACCGTTACTAATTGACCGAAATCTAAGAATGAATTCACATTGAATCGGCAGCGCCAATGAAAAACCTGCCTGACTCCTACCGTAGGGCATAGAATCGTGGTTGTCAACAAAAAAGCTTTATCGCTATAGTTATCGATATAGTTATGGTATTTGTGGGTTCCGCTCAGGGGTTGAAGTGGGCCCGCCTGCTAGGCACCGGCTACACGTCATCTCTTGGATCCCGATCGCGGGACTGAGGTCCTCATTCTATTTGACCAGGGTGTCCCATATATGGGACACTGCACGCGGAGTTGATGGATGGACTGGATACAGGTTCGGTTCTATGGTCCTGTGCGGAAACTCATTCATGGCTGACCTCTCGAGGTCAGGAAGGAATTGGGTTCCGTGCTGACGAGGGAGAATCCATCGGCATGCCGGATGTTCGTCCGATGCCAACCGTCGGCCGGCAGGCCTCCGGGATACGAATATCCGAGAAGAGTGGATCCTACAGGGCATTTTTTGCCGTGCAGACGAGGTTCGGCATCCTGCTCTTTCACGCATTCCGGAAGAAGAGCAAAAAACGCCCGCCCGTGAAATCAAAACGGCGCGGCAACGGCTTGACGCCTTTTTGATCGAATTAGGGGAAGAATGATGAGAGGGAAAATGACCAGGAGCAGTAAGTCTGCTGTCGCGAAGACTCCAGATGAAATCGGTCGGATTCTCGGGCTTACTCCGGGGGATATCGCGCTGATGAAGTACAAGGCGGAACTGTCGCGCCTGGCTGTCAAGGCCATCCGCCAATCGGGCCTCCCGCTCGGTGAGATCGTAAGGAAGTCGGGCGTTGCTCGCTCAAAAGTATCCGCCGTAAAAAATGGCGCGACGGTTTCCGTCTCATGTGATCTGCTCGTCAAGATCATCGGCGCGACTGGAGTCGAAGTCCAACCCAACGCTGCCTGAGGACCGATCCAAGCCCTGTCTTCGTAAGTAAAATCTCGCTTACTCAGGTGATCAAACGAGGCGGCGGGTATGTACCCGCCGCCCGGTGTGCCGGCTCACTCGGCAGGAGGATCTTCTTGCTGGAGCTGGAAGATCCGGGAGTGAGCCTGGTCAGCGCCCTTGGCGAGGAGCAGCAGGTCGTCCCGGCCGAAGGTCGAGGTGCTCTTCCACTTGTCGCCGTCTTTGTAGAGGCGATCGAAGGTTACGTTGAACCTAGCGCCGTTCTCCGTCGAGTTCCTCCAAATGGTGGCCTTTATGGCCCCGGTTCTGACTTCGGCGATTGGTTTTTGATTTACCATGATTCTTATCTCCTTTTGAAAGGGGTTTGTGTTTTTTCGTTCACCCGCAACCGACGGAAAAACCAAATCCCATAGGAGATGAGGTGACAGCCGGCGGCGGGAAAGGGAGACTTTGCGCCGCGAGTGACAGTGCAACTGGCGCGAGCGGTGCTCGGACTGACCAGAGCCGGCGTCGGGGAAATGGCAATCGAAAGCCATAGCGAGTTCTGGCGGGTAGTGGAGGGCCACCTTTGGAGAGCGAGAATGCGACGACGAACGCACGGACTCAACAAACAATCACCGCTGATTTTTGAGCCAACTGGAGAGCAACTCCTCGACAAGGTCGCTGAACTGCCGGCCCTTCAACTCCCGGAGGAGCGCCAACTTCACCTGGTGGTGGGTGTCCTTCCGGATATAGGCAGTGACCTGTTCAAAGTCCGGATGCCTGCGCTTTCCCGGGGGACGCAAGGGATCTCCAGTTGACACGCCGCCTCGGGAGTGGGCGATCTGCCCGTGATCCTTTCCATCCGATAGGTCGCGCAATCTTATCGTCCTATTCTTTCGCTATACCTCAAGCACCCTGCACATTCCGTCTATTCTGCGAATCACGGACGGAGGAAGCTTCTCGAGCTCGCCCAGTTCCTGTAGCGAGTAATTGCTTGTGATTGTGAGGTTCAGGCACTTGCGATAAATCGCGTCGATGAGCTCGTGGAGCGCCTGAGCCCGGAAGTCGGTAATCTTGATTTTGTCGGCGTCGTCCCAGAACAGGTGGTAACGGCTGCGAGTGCGAACCTGAGCAAAAACCGGCGACAGAAAGTCCTGATCGAATTCCATGCGCCGGATCTCGTCCAGGAGGTCGACAGTCGTGCGAGCGTTGCAGGGGTCGGCGGCGACAGCCAAAGACCGATACTGAGCGTAGAGCAAGTGCGTTTTCCCGGAATCGTACGGTCCGTAAAGGAAAAACGAGCCTGCAGGATTCTCCCGCATCAGGTTGAGTGCCGTTTCTTGACCCGGGTTCCGCGGGCAGTAGCTCTCGAATGTGGCTTGACGGAAACGCTCGGGTATCTCGGCGAGCCTCCCGTGGACTATGCGTGTACTTACACACTCGCACTTGCGGTATCCCGTCGAATCCCCGGTTTCCACTCGGATCCATCCGGCGCCGCCGCAAGCAGCACATTCACTGCCTGGGGATGTAGATGCGCTCTCCGCGGCTCGTGCGACGTTCCGAGGTTGATCCCGGGGGGTCGGTTGAACCAATTCCAAGCTGTTTTGCGCCAGTTCCATTGAGTCCTCCACTGCGGTCACGATTCATCTGACCCGCGATCGTGTCGAACTTCTCGCGCAGCTTCCTCCCGCTCAAGACGAGAGGCCCCCAGAAGCTGAAGCTCTTCTGCGACCAGACGATGGCTTCAGCAACCTCATCGGGATTCCTGTTGTCTACGGTCAGAAGCTTGTCGATGTCCTGCGCCCACGTCGATGTTTGGTTTTTTCTCGCCGCCGAGGCGCGCGGATCCCTGGCGGCGATGGCTTCGCGCAGTTTTTGAGCGAGCTCGACAGCTTGTGGTGAGGGGATCTTTCGCGGGAGCGAAATGTTCTTTCTAGTTTTAACTTCTGACATATAAGTGTTGGCATGTTGCACATCCCTGTCAGAAGCGTTACAGACTGCGTTGCATTCGTGTTGCTTTTTGTTTTGCCTGTGCCTATCCACTCGGTTTTTCGCAGCTTGGCGGTCTTCATACTCCCGGCGCATTCTCCGATTCACGAGCGTTACAATCCCGTTACTCGCCGTGACATCGGCCGCACCGGTCGAGCGAAGATCGTCAACTGCGGCACGCATCTCATCGACCCGGCAACGGCAGACCCGAGCTAAAGCCTCGACAGTGCCGCTCAGTTGCCCGCAGCGATCAATCCCGTGCATGGCGGATATGGCATCCCACCAGATTCCCCTCGTCGCAGGCCGGCATTGCGACACTTGTGCGTCACTCAGCCAGTCGCCCGGGACGTACTGCATGAAGAAGTGCTTCGACATGAGCTGTCCCAATGCCTCATCCTCGAATCGCAGATGGGAATCAGGATCCCGAATCAATCCGGGATTAGTTCTCGTTCTGATTCCCAGACCCCTTGGTGTTAGTGGGCACAATCCGCCTGGTTAGAGCGGACTGTGCCCGTCACTGTGCCCGAACTGCACTACAACACAGCCTAAATGAGCCTAAGGGAAGGATGTGTTTTCGGTGGTTTCTTTGGGAATGACTGGGTATCTTACGGAGGCATCACGGCTGGAATTATCTTCATAACCCCAAGGTCGGTGGTTCGATTCCACCCGTCGCTACCAATCCCGGCAAGTACCAATTACTCAATAAGATCTAATAGAAATTTGTATGTTACCGATTGACCAGGCTCTGCCTTCTTTCAACCACTAGACGGCCGGAATCGAGTCGGGTCGAGCGAGAAGGCCCAACGAGTTCCAATCGCTTAACCTGTTTCGATGATTGGACTTCCAACCGCAAGAAGTGTACCGGCATCTGCTGCCAAATAGGTCACCGCGCAGGTTATTCTCTGAAACCCCAAGGTCTAAACGCAGGGACTGGATATTACCGCATTCATTGAGGTTGCAGACTCCCTCCAGACGCTGTGCCCAGACTGTGCCCAAAGTGAACTTCGGATAGGCCGCACCGGAGCATTTTCGGCACTGTGTTTTGTCGTCCGCACGTTCGCGTCGGTGGGTGCAATAAACGCGAGTCGTCGAGGAGTTCCCCTGCGGATGCTGCAGGCGAACATTTGATTCGAGGTTGGGTTTCCAGCGCACGACGGCACAGGCGCTGGCACAGGCGGCAGAGCGAATTCCGCAGTCACTCGTTAATCTTGTTTTAGACGTGACCCTTATCCAGCCGTGTACCGAAGGCCATGCTTGTGCGTTCGAGTTACCCTTACCACAGATCGATCGCCGACAAGCGGCCTCATCCCGGTTGGAGAGGTACCTTTTTAGCCCGCCGCACATTTCCCCGAAATCGAGTTAGTTCCATGCGGCACACAAAACGTACCGTAAGGAACCGGGGCCGCGAAGGAAAAGGTGCGCGATGCCTCATGGTCTTCGGCATCTTGGCAATTCATCTTTCGCACATCGATTGGGCAAGAGTTTGGTCTTCGGCAAGGGAGATAAGCGGGAATAGCTCGTTGTATTGCTTTTGGATGAACATCGCGCTTCGTTTTCGAAAAAGCCTCTCGCCAATTTTGTCCGCCGCTTCCAGAACCATCCGCTCGTACGCGCACAGCAAAGGCGATACTCGTCGGATCGATCCGGTCGCCTGCCTGTTCAGGCAGGCGCAGAAGTGATTGCATCTCTCGCGGATCGCGCAGCCGGCGCATTCGCGCTTCTCCTCTGCGTTGGCAAAGTAAAGCGATTGACGGCGTCCCTCGTCGATCCCGGTTTCCACGTCCCCTATACAGTATTCGGATTCGGATCCATCACCCACGAACTGAACGCAGGGAAAAAGTCGGCCAGTCGGGGCGACCGAAATCTGGCGGCGGCCCAGCTCGCACCGGTCGCGCCTGCAGCTGCCCGGAAACACGTGCGACGCCATCTTGACGTCGAACGGGCTGAAATAGAACTTCTCCTCCCGGTCGGTACAGCCCTCGTACCAGCGGGCCAGCCTGTATACCTGTCGTTTGAGTTCGCGCAGCTCGCCGGGTCCCCAAACGGAGCCGTAGTTGAGCGAGCTGATCAAATAGCGAAATCCGCATTTGAAGAGAAACTTCACGGATTCGGCGTAGTGGCGCACAGTCGACGGTGTCGTCACCATCATGACCGGCGCATAGGGTCTGCGTGACAGGAGGAGGTCGATTTTCGGCCTGAGCGCGGAGAATGTCCCGGTACCCTGCGGTGTTATTCTGTTGGCGTCATGCGCCTCCGGAATCCCGTCGTGGCTGAGGGCTACAAAGACTTCCGAAGTTGAAGGGTCGTCGAAAAACGCGTCGTCAAGCAGGCTCCCGTTGGTGGTCAACTTAAAGTGAAATGAACGTCCTGTCCGCGCACTGACTTCCCCACAATATTCAACCGTTCTTTTGATCAGGTCACGACGCAGCAGCGGTTCCCCGCCGAAGAAGATGATCCCGGTGCCCTGGTTTGGGGTCTCCCGCCCAGACAAACGCACCGCAACATCGACTGCGGAACGTGCGATTTCCCAAGTCATATCGCAGCCGACATGCGGAGCGGCATAGCAATATCGACATCGCATATTGCAGCGAGCAGTAAGATGCAACGTCAGGTGCATCTATATGACCCCCTGCGATTTTAGCCAGCGGATAAAGTCTCTTACCTGCAGGCGCAGCTGCTCCTCGCCGGCTTGTCTACCCACCTCGTGCCTGGCCTCCCAATAGCGATTCCTCGCGGCCTCCGTGAGAGTATCCGCCGCGGTCATAGCCAGCCTCGGATGAGCGGCAGGCTCGAAAAATACTCCGGTCCATGGTGTAGATGTTTTTGCGGCCAGCCCAGCACGGAGGGTTCCAGCGGTTTGAAGAAAATCATAGCTCGATACTGAAGACGCGTGGAACAAGCGCCTGTCTTTCCACGCCTTGAAATCGTCGCTCGAGATGAACTCATAACCGATGTTGCGTTTGGACTCGTAGCCGTCAAGCACGAGATTGCCCTTTTGTGTCGGGACCTTGCTCCCTGACCTAATGTCGCCCCCATTCGAGGACGGTGGTGAGCGGAATTCATCGGTCGCAGGAAGATCAACATCCTTGATGACAAAACTGTCCGCCAGAAAGTGGAGCCCGGCCCTCTCGGCCTCCTCCTGGACCACGAGGCGTGCTTCGTCTTCGGTCAGGAAGACTGGGGGATTGACTACCATGCACCCGAAAGCCCCGCGCCCTTCACCATGAACGAAGATTGGCGCAATCCGTGAACTCCCGGAAGCTGTTTTGCCTTGGGTAAGCCCTTGACTTTGGGCCAGCGTGATCAAAAAAGCCGCTGCGCTCAGTATCGCAAGCACCGATCGTTTGTGGCGCCATCGTTCGGGTACCAGACGCAGCAGTTCCGGGTGTTCCTTGAGATAATCGTGCGTAGGATATTCGGGTGGTTTTCGGCACTTTACCGGTTAGACCTTCATTCTGCCTCCCATGCTGATCGCATTCAGGGTTAGCGAAGATCTCGGTTTCGGGGTGCTCCCGCGTGTCTCACCTCGGATTACCACAAGTATAGACAGTGCCGCGCTCGAATGGTTCCACTTTAATCCGACGTCTCGAACATGCCGACTTCGCGCGAGTCAGACCCCTCCCGCTGCAGCGCTTGGTCAAGCTTCGTTCGGCTACGTTGATTGTCAATAAGGAAATTGCCGGGTTTACGAGGAACTCCCGCTCGCAGACAATGTCAGTTCCGGTTGGGAGGTGCCTTATGTTCCGGGCAAGCCTGACTTTGATCTTTAGCTCACTGAGGCGGAGGACCCGGCAGGTAATGGGGAACAGCAACAGAGAAGTCGGGAGTAAACACAATCCCGCCATACCCTGGAGAAGGAATCATGGCGGGCTTGTCGCTGCGCAGCGTAACTGCTGTTCCCGATCCGGGGGTGGGCCTGGTCTGCAACCCTGGAGAAGCTAAGCAGGTCGTCGCGGCCGGAGGTCGCGGTTCTCATCCCCTCTTCAGCGCAAGTTCCAAACGAAGGCCTCCCTTTTTTTGCAGGTGTGAAATCACCTCAAAGAGATTTCTCGCCTGGGGATTTCCCTTGGGTCCCAACATACGCATGAGGCTCTTTGCCGATTTATGCGTGAGACGGCCAAGCGTGTCGAAACCTATCGTCGCATTTATATAATCTCGAAGAATGGATTTGCCGGTCTCGAGTTCTCCTGACAGGAGGCATTCGACACCCTCGCGCAGGAGTTCGTCCCGGAAAGCCGGATCGCGTTCGATGCGGGCTTGTATCGTTCTCTTGAAATCGCGAGTTAGTGGCATGATTACGTTTCCTTTGCTTTCCGCGCCTTGTAGTCGATCCAGTACTCTTGGGCGGCTACTATGTCCTTGCTCTGGCGCTTCTTTGTTCCACCGCCAAGCAGGATAACGATCATTTCTCCGTCTTTCCCGAAGTAAATCCGAAATCCAGGTCCGAAATCGATCCGGCTCTCGTAAACCCCTGCACCGACGCCTTTGACGCTGGAGAAATTGCCCTGTTCGATTCGAGCCAGCGTGGTCGTAACTTTGGCGGCTGCCGCGGCATTGAGTTTCTCGAACCAATCCGCGAAGGGACTGCAACCCTGCGCATCAAGGTACTCCCTGATCGTGATCATGAGTGATGGTAACATGTATGTTACCATTTGACAAGCAACAAAATGAGACTCTATTGGATCGTACTGTCACGAGGCCGAACGGCTGCCTGTCCGGCCCAGACTCCGTCATGATTCATCCTCGAATAGCGAGGCCGCCGCCCGGATTCTGTTATATTCATGTCACCGAGGAGTTTTCGACAACATCGGGCAAGCGATGGCCACGAACAAATCTCACAAATGGGCTTTTATCGCGCGATTCCGGCGTAACGCGTTCGGATGGCGATCGCAGCCCGCAATTACACGGATCAATGAAGCCGTGTCGGAAATACGGAAGGCGGTGCGCAAGAATCCAGTTCTAGGAGGGGAAGGCGCCGTTACGCTTCTGGAGAGACTGTCGCCCGCCCTGGAACGAATAGATTCTTCCTCGGGTGCGATCGGCTCGGCGGTCAATCGGGCGATCGAGGACCTCGTGCCCATCATTGCCCGCGCGCCGGCAAGCCCTGCATTGCGCGAGAAATGGCTAGACCGTCTGTGGGAGGCGGTGCAGAACGACGAAATTCCATACCTCGAGACGCTTATCGATTTCTGGGGAGACCTGTGCGCGGACGGATCGCACGCCTCCAAGTGGGCGGACGACCTGGGCAGCACGGTCCGCTTGGCGTGGAGTCCAGACCCGTCACTCCGAGGCTATTTCAAGGGAACATCCGCGTGTCTGAGCGCATTGCTCAAGGCCGGACGGTACGCGGAAATCATCGAGCTGCTGGAGCTTGCGCCTCATAGATTCTGGTACGACAGAAAGTGGGGTGTTCGGGCGCTGGTCGCAATGGGAAGGATGGCAGAGGCTCTCCAGTATGCGGAAAGTTCGTGCGATTTGAACGACAGCCCAATCGCCGTTGCGCAAGCCTGCGAAGAGATCATGCTTTCAAGCGGTATGGCCGACGAGGCATACGCGCGCTATGCGATGCAGGCCAATGTGAAGACCACCTATGCGGCGACATTCCGCACCATCGCCGCGAAATACCCACACATACCAGCGCCTCAAATCCTGGAGGATCTCGTGGCTGGGACGCCCGGCATGGAAAGCAAGTGGTTCGCGGCTGCCAAGGACGCGGGTCTGTATCAGGAGGCGATCGAATTGGCCAACAGAACGCCTTGCGATCCGAAAACATTGATCCGCGCCGCAAGGGACATGGTGGAAACGCGGCCGCAGTTTGCCGCCGAGGCCGGCATTGCGGCGCTCAGGTGGCTCGTCGCCGGCTATGGATATGAAATCACCGGCCTGGACGTTTGGGCTGCATTTGATCACTGCATGAAGGCGGCCGATCTTGCCGGATGCAAGGAGCAGGCAATCGGCCGGGTGCGGAGGATAGTGGAACAGGATTGTCAACCGGACCATTTTGTCCTGAAAATCCTGGGCCCCAAACTCGGCCTAGATCCCCGAGGAGGGTTGAGCTGAGCGGCAATGCCCGAAAATTGCATGGATTCCGACAGGAGCGCTATCCGTGATTGTTTCTCCTAGTGAAAGGACAAGTGGCATGCCGTATTCCAAATTGAAGCGGAAACGATGAAGAAGACCAGGAAGGGAAAGAGGTCCAGTCGCACCGACCAAAACTCAAGGCTGGATGAGCTCATCGAGGAGGCGACCGTAGATTGCTATAACGAATCGGAGCAAATCTCAGGTCTGTTCACGATGATGGAAGACAACCTCGCCGTGCCCTTCAAAACCAGATTGCTGGGAGTCGAGGTCACGGTCGACGTATTGATCTGACAGACGAGGAAGAAATCGTGGCGATTTGTCGGAGGGGCCGGAATCGCCAGCTGATTTCGATTCTGGACCTCGCACTTCCGCGACCGCGACCCCCGGGCGCCGAATGGATCGATGCGTATCGGCGCTGGGTGCGTTCCATATAGCCGAAGAAACTGCATACCACAAGTCAAACCACTCGAAAGAATTGAGCGGCGGGTGTGGGCCCGCCGCCCCGAGGACCGCCTATTCGGCAGGAGGATCTTCTTGCTGGAGTTGGAAGATCCTGGTGTGGGCGAGATCTGCGACCTTAGCGAGCAGAAGCAGGTCGTCGCGGCCGAAGGTCGAGGTGCTCTTCCACTTGTCGCCGTCTTTGTAGAGGCGATCGAAGGTCACGTTGAACCGCGATCCGTTCTCGGTCGCGTTCCTCCAGATAGTGGCCTTAATCGATCCGGTTCTTACTTCTGCGATTGGTTTCTGATTTGCCATGATTCTTATCTCCTATTGAAAGGGGTTTGTGTTTTTTCGTTCACCCGCAGCCGACGGAAAAACCAAACCCCGGAGGAGATATGGCGTCTGCCGGCGGCGGGAAAGGGAGGCCTCGCGACGCAAGTGACAGCAAGGCTGGCGCGAGCGGTGCTCGAACTGACCGGAGCCGGCCGAGGGAACATGGCAAAGGAAAGCAACAGCTGAGGTCCGAGAGGCAAGAAGGGCAACCTTCCAGAAGTGAGAACGCGACGAGAACAGGGTGTGCACAGCAAGAGATCCCATTCAATCACCGCCTGGATTTGAGCCAGGTGGAAAGCAGCTCCTCGACCAGGTCGCTGAACTGCCGACCCTTCAATTCCCGAAGGAGCGCGAGTTTGACCTGGTGGTGGGTGTCCTTTCTGATATAGGCAGTGATCTGTTCAAAATCCGGATGTCTGCGCTTTCCTGGAGGGCGCCCTCGAACGCCGCTCGACGGCTTTCTCACCGTGTGGGCAGCCTGCCTGTCATGCTCTGCAGTCTCCGAGAAGTCACCAGATTTAATCACCTGAGCACTCCCTCACACCTCAAGGACCTTGCACATCGCGTCTATTCTGCGGATCACCGAGGGAGGCAGCTTCTCGAGCTCCTCCAGTTCCTTCAGCGAGAAATTGCTCGTGATGGTCAGGCTCAGGCAGTTGCGATAGATCAAGTCAATCAGCTCATGCAGTGCCTGAGCTCGGAAATCCGTGATCTTGACCTTGTCGGCGTCGTCCCAGAAGAGATGGTAACGGCTGCGTGTGCGAGCCTGAACAAAGACGGGCGACACGAATTCCTGATCGAACTCCATGCGCTGAATTTCGTTCAGCAAATCAACCGTCGCACGGATGTGGCAGACTACGCTGGCGAGTACCAACGTGCGATACTGAGCGTGCAATAGGTGAGTCTTACCGCAGTCGTACGGTCCATGCAGAAAATAAGAACCTTCAGGATCCTCCCGCATGAGGTAGTGCGCTTTCTCCTGTCGCGAATTCTTCGGCTGGTAATTTTCGAACGTTGAATTCCGAAACCGCTCCGGGATCTCCGCGAGCCTATTGTGTGTCATTCGGATCTTGAGACACTCGCACCTCCTTAGTTTCCACGATTGTCCGACCTGGACTCTTATCCATCGTGTTCCGCCACACAGCGCACATTCACTGCCTGGGGATGTAGATACGATCTCCCCGCCTAGTCCGGCGAGCGGAGGTTGATCCAGGGGATTCGTCTGAGCCGGTTCCGACCTGATTTGTATTGTTTCCATTGTGCCCTCCACCGCGGTCATGAAGCATCTGACCGGAGATCGTGTCGAATTTCTCGCGCAGCTTCTTCCCGCTCAGAACGAAAGGGCCCCAGAAGCTGAATCGCTGCTGCGACCAGGCGATGGCTGCGGCCACCTCTTCGGGCTTCCGGTTGTCTTCGTTCATGAGCTTATCGATGTCCTTCGCCCACGTCGATACTTGGTCTTTTCTCGCCGCCGAGGCGCGCGGATCCCGGGCGGCGATTGCTTCCCGGAGTTTTTGGGCGAGCTCGACTGCTTGTGGTGAAGGGATCTTTCGCGGCAGCGAAATATTCTCTTTAACTTTAGTTTCTAACATATAGGTACTGGCGCGTTGCAGATCCGTGGCAGAGGCGTTACAAACCGCGTTGCATTCGCGTTGCTTTTTGTTTCGCCTGTGCCTATCCACCCGGTTTTTCACAGCTTGGCGGTTTTCATACTCCCGGCGCATTCTCCGATTCACGAGCGTTACAATTCCGTTACTGACCGTGACATCGGCCGCACCGGTCGAGCGAAGATCGTCAACTGCGGCACGCATCTCATCGACCCGGCAACGGCAGACCCGAGCTAAAGCCTCGACAGTACCGCTCAGTTGCCCGCAGCGATCAATCCCGTGCATGACGGATATGGCATCCCACCAGATTCCCCTCGTTGCCGGGCGGCACTGCGACACTTGCGCATCACTCAACCAGTCACCCGGGACGTACTGCATGAAAAAGTGTTTCGGCATGAACCGTTCTGACGTTCCAAGCATGTGAATGGTATATTCTATGCAACCTAGATAATTTGGAATGATTGTATCGTTGCTCAGGATATACTATGAACCAGATCGGTGGACTCAGCGGCGCATCGCGCGAACGGCTGGCGAAGGTTCTTCGTCAGACGAGGGGAGTTATCGCCGCCAGTGACGCCGAAAAGGCATTGGGTGTTAGCCGGAGGGAGGCGACGCGGTTGCTCGCCGGTTGGGCGACGCGTGGTTGGTTGACGCGGATACGTCGTGGACTGTTCCTCCCCGTCCCGCTCGAATCATCCACACCAGACATTGCTCTGGAAGATGCGTGGGTAGTTGCCGACAAGGTCTTTGCTCCGTGCTACATCGGAGGCTGGAGTGCCGCAGAATACTGGGGATTCACCGAACAACTCTTCCGATCAACCTTAGTGGTTACGTCCCGCCGACCCCGAGAACGCAGGCTTGATGCCCAGGGAACTTCATTCGTCGTGCGCAGTGTGAAGAATCGTACGATGTTTGGGTACAAGCCTGTCTGGAGAGGACCCGTCCGAGTCAACGTCTCAGATCCAACCCGAACAATTCTGGACTTGATCGACACGCCGTCTCTGGGCGGGGGCATTCGCTCTGTCAGCGATGTGCTCAAATCATATTTCGGTTCCCAGCATCGCGATACGCAGATGCTGGTTCGTTACGCCGACCAACTCGGCAACAGGGCCGTGTTCAAGCGCCTCGGTTATTTGTCCTCCATGTTCTTTGAAGGCCAACAAGAACTCATCGACGCCTGCCGCACGCGCCTCTCGGCAGGCAACGCCAAGTTGGATCCTAATCTTCCCGCAGATCGGCTCGTGAGCACCTGGCGGCTGTGGGTGCCTGCAGGATTTTCGAAGGAGTCGGTGCGGTGATCGGCAAGGAAGAAATCCTCGGATTTGCCCGAGAAGTTGGGCTCGACGCAAGCGTTGTGGAGAAGGACTATGTGCTCGGCTGGATGTTGGCTGGAATCTCATCGCATCCGAGAACCCAGGATACATGGTTGTTTAAAGGCGGCACCTGTCTTAAGAAGTGCTATTTCGAGACTTATCGGTTTCGGAAGATCTCGACTTCACTCTTCTCGACGGTTCCCATAATGACGAAACGGTTCTCCGCCAGCTCTTCTCGGAAATCACACAGTGGATCTACGACCAGTCGGGCATCGAAATGCCGGAGCATGAGCGCGTGTTCGAAGTGTACACAAACCCCCGCGCCAGAAATTCGGCACAGGGACGAGTCGGCTACAGGGGCCCCATGCAGCGCCAAGCCAGTCTGCCTCGGATCCGATTCGATTTGACGGACGACGAACGGGTCGTTCTCAAAGGAGAGCGCAGACGCGTCCACCACCCATATTCCGACGAACCCGAGGGCGGGATCGAGGTGCTCGCTTATTGTTTCGAAGAAGTGTTCGCAGAAAAACTACGCGCTCTCGCAGAACGCCAGCGCCCTAGCGACCTCTACGATGTAGTGCACCTTTTTCGTCGTGCCGTGGACATATTCCGAGCGTCAGTCCACGCAACGCTCGCAGCCAAATGCGAATTCAAGGGTATACTGATCCCTACGGTCGCGAGCCTACTTTCGAGCCCGAAACATGCCGAATTGCGTGCTGATTGGGAACAGATGCTCGCACACCAGTTGGCGGGACTGCCGCCATTTGAATCGTTCTGGAATGAGCTTCCGTCAGTCTTCGCATGGCTGGAACGCAAAGAGACTGTGCCGCGCCGGCCACCTATGCGCGCGCGCCGCCCTGACATTGATACTGCATGGCGTGTGCCGGCAATGGCACATTCGTGGCGTGCCGACGGCATTGCGGCGCCTCTCGAGATTGTGCGCTTTGCTGCTGCAAACAGGCTTTGTGTGAACCTTGATTACCGCGATGAGCAGGGCAGAGTCAGTTCCAGGATTATTGAGCCGTATTCACTTCGTCGCACCAAGGCGGGGGGTCTTCTCCTCTATGCCGTTCGCAGTGACAACGGTGAGGACCAATCCTATCACTTAGATCGAATCTTGGGAGCGCGCGCAACCAGCCAATCATTTATGCCACGCTATGAAGTGGAACTCAGCCTGGCTGCACCGATCTGAGCCTACGAGATTTCATGGCTGGTGAGCCAACCATTTCTCTCCCCAGGTTCAAGGCGAACCTCGACACGAGCCAAATCTCATGCTCCCGGGTTTGGGCAACCACGTTATGTGTTTCAGTGCCTTTCCTGTGGCAAGAGATTCGGGCATTCGCAGTACGATTCAACTTTGAGGGAGCACAAGACCAAGAGCGGGTACGCCTGCCCCAGTCGCATTGGGTCCTTTTCACAACCAGGTATTGAGCGAAGAGGACGGCTTTCCTGTGTTTTTGCGGATTGGGTTGACTTTCTGTGCGTTCGAATTCGTCATACAACACTTTGCCAATAAGAAGTTTGTTGATTTGGAGGCTCCAGGCTGCTCGCGTCTGTACTTTCTACACGGATTCCGGCAGTAATGATCAACCTTTCGAGTGCAGCGCTGCTGATTCCAGCTCCTCGCTGGCTGTGTCGCGGTATACTTGCCCAAAAAAGCTCCTTTGGAAAAGCCAGCATCTCCGTGAAGAAATTCTGATGCCGGTTAAAGATCAGAAGTCACGGATCTACGGGATTGAGAGGAAGTAGGTCGGCCCCCCATCTCTGGAAGGCGTGATGGCACCTTACACCTCCCGTCGAATCTTTCGCAAACTCATTGCTGCTTGCGCTCTCAGTGTCGCGGTCATCATCACACCCTTTTTTCATTCGGCTTGGGGGCAACAACTCCCGATCCGCTGCTATGATGTTCAGGATGGCCTAGCTCATAGTTCCGTGCATGCCATTCTTCAGGATTCCAAGGGGTATCTCTGGTTTGGCACATGGGAGGGGCTCAGCCGTTTCGACGGTTTTGGCTTCACAAACTATGGTCCGCGAGATGGTCTGGGGGATCCGATCATCAATGACCTCGCCGAGGATCGCGGCGGACATTTGTGGATTGCCACGAATGGCGACGGCGTGTCTCTTTTCATCGATGATCCCCAGGAATCGCCCCCGGGATCAAAAAGCATTCAAGGCAAGGCAGCGCGGCGGAAATTCAGAAGTTTCGCAGTAGGGGATTCTCCCGCATCAAACCGGGTCAATACATTTCTCTTCGACTCGGTCGGGAACCTCTGGTGCGCCACGGATGCCGGACTCTACCGTGCCGCAGCGAAGTCAGTGAGAGACATCAGCCCCAGCTTCGAGGTCATCGCTCCCCACTCAGGCCCTGCGGAACACACGCCTGCCTTTGCTGACAGACAGGGCCGTCTCTGGTTCGGGTTTCACGATGAACTGATCGAAATCATAGGAGGCCGGATCATCAGATATGATCTGGACGATGGAGCCGGCAGTGCCGCAATCACGAGCATATCGCAAGACCGCAAGGGGAGAGTGATAGTAGCCAACCTGCTCGGAGTGTTCGAATTTGTGGAGCCACCTGACAAACTGGGCCGCGGGAATTGGAACAGGCTCCGAGTGGTTCTCCGCCCGGGTCAGGAGGTCGCCACGGTGGTTACGGATTCAGCGGGAGCTATCTGGTTAGGTACCGCGAAGGGGTTGATCAAGTGGGAAGGCGGCAGCCAGAGTCTCTACACCTCCGCGCAAGGGCTGAGCAATGACCACGTTACCACTCTCTACCA
>DASQID010000280.1:0-13484 GCA_035631775.1 Acidobacteriota bacterium | reverse complement strand
CCACTACTTCTCGCTTGGCCTGTTTCAAGCCGCGTCGGAGCTCTTCCAGAGCGGCCGTTTTGCCTGTCCCTGCTGCGCCGCTGATATTCACGGCTCTGTCGGTGCTGTCCAGTACAAACTCGATGGTGTGTTTCTGTTCCTGACTCAGGCGGCCGGAAACTACGAATTGGGCGTCTCCGCCCAGGCGCTGGCACGATCCAATGCCTCGATTCAGCCATGCGATCATCTCCTTCTCGCGCTCGAGGCTGGCAACGGTGGCGATTTCGTTTCCCTTGCGCAGGACCGCGCCAGCGAGCTCTCGAAACGCGAGCTCACCAAGCAATTCCCTCTGGTTGATCTTTCCGCGGCCGTGCCGCAGAGCTTCGGCAAGCGCCTCGTGATCCCGGCAGACAGAAACTCTTTCGAACAGGTGCTCCATAGCATAATCGAGAGACTCCTTCGCCGATTTCATGTGGGCGAGGCTCAGGCTTGACTCATGCCGCAATTGAGTCAGCCGTCGTGTTTCCGCCATCGTCAACCGCTCTCGCTGCCGGCCACGGAGGTCACAGGTTGAGATCTCAGTGAGTTTGTCCGCGCGCGATTCCCGAATCAGGACGGCTATTTCGTTGTTTGTAGGCGGGCGGCCCCGACTTGCGGCGAACCGGGCGATCGCTTCATCGCGCTGTTGGCTGCGCCTGCTGAATTTCAGGATGAGCGCTTCGGAAACTCCCCGGATCTCGAATCCGCTGTCCCGGCCTTTGGCGTCCCGGCTGTCCTCGATCTCATACCCGACGCGCAGCACCTCCCGGGCGAGCGCGTTTCGGTACACCTCGGTGAGATATGCCCGGCGCTCGTAGATTCCGGAAGCTTGAAGTGCCTTCCAGCGGCCTTCTGCAGCATCAAAGGTCAAGTTGGCAGCCACAGCATGGGTGTGAAGCTGGGGATCCAGTTCCCGGCTCGTGTCGTGATGATAGACGGCAAGGGCAAGGTTGCCGGTATTCCGGTTTTCGTTAGCACCATCCAACCTGACCCGGGTCAACGCATGCACTTCCAGCTCGCGGAGGGTCTCAGCGACCGCCTTTTTGTGGGCCTCGAGCAGCCGGCGGTCGTCTCCGAGGATCGCCGCGATCGACACGGATTTCGGGGCGGAGATGGTGAAGTCGTAGAGATTCCGGCCATGTGACCGGATCATTCCATCCGCAGACACGCGGTCGGCGCTTTGCCTTTGACGGAGAAACTCGCCCGTCGCCGGACGAAGGCCTTCGCGCAGCGCCTCGAAGTCCTGCGGGCTCACTTCTCCGCCAAGTCCCAATATCTCCGCCCCGCGACCCTGCCAGTGACCCACTACGCGCTCGCCTTCCGCGTAGTAGTCGCTGTGTTCGAGATGACGGGACGAGTATCCTTTCCCGTCGGACATCGCACGGATTGTAAGCATGTCGTCATTCCTTCGGGCTGGGCCATCCCAGAGATGGGCGTGGATTATCGCCGCCGAATGCCGGCCAAAATCACTGTGCCCATTTTTGTGCCCACGCTCAGTGAAAAGAGGGCACAATTTCCTCTCGGTCGGTAGCAAGCGCGAAATCGACCGTCCGCCTCAAACCCGCGTCAGTATTGGGTTGTAGCGTTATGTAGCTCTCGGTGATGGAGCGCGAACAGAGGGATTTCCGACAACTGTTAACCGAAGGGTTGTAGGTTCGAGTCCTACCTGAGGAGCCAATTTTCCCGAGTTCTCCCCACCCGATAAGTCCATATAAAATCAAGAGCTTCCAGCGTCAGTTTGGTGTGCACCCGGTACCCGCAAATGGTCAATGAGCATTCGGTTGATCTCGAATCTTCCAAGTTCCTATTGCTCATCGGTTTAGTGTCCATCTTCGTCATTTGCTGTGCGGGTTCTATGCGGGTTCTATGCGGTTTCTTTTTTCTTGCCCCCGGCGTCCTTTGAAAACTGTAGGACGTTTTCCCGCTTGACCGGGAGCTTCCTCACATATTCCTGAGTCTTTTTAACCGCTTTCTTCAAGTCAGCCTCGTTCGTGATGTTGTACCGCCGGAACATGCTGCTGGTCTTGTGCCCGGTGATCTTCATCGCGATTTCTTCCGAAACGCCGGCGCGCCGAATATTCCTGGCCGCCGATCGTCTCAAGTCGTGGAAGATCATTCCCCCATCGACTTTGCGTCCTGCTTTCAGGCCGGCATTCTCGCATGCTGTCTTCCATGCTCTATTGAAGCGCTTCACCGGCCGGCCCTTTCTATGGAAAACCAGTTCTGAGAGAACCGTCTCCCCATGCTCCCCTTCGAATGAACGGGCTGCCCATCGCCTCTGGAAGATTTCAAGCAGCTCCCCTTCCAGCGGGATTTTCCGAGCTTCCCCGTTTTTGGATTCCGCATGACGCAGACGCATCATGTGGGCTTCCATGTCCAGGTCAACCCAGGACAGGCTTGAGATTTCGCTGAGCCGCCAACCAGTCAGGTAGCCGAAGCGGGCATAGTCCTTCAGAGCCTCCGGCAGCTTGGCCACAAGCGCCTCGAAAGCCGGCCTCTCGAAGAAGCCTTCGCGCGCGTTGTTTACCGGCAGCTTTCGGATCTTCGGACCATTTCCGACGTCCTCACTGATAAGGTAGGCCTGTCTCAGCAGCTGAAGTTCGTTATTAATCGTGGCGCTGGCTCTACCCAGCTGCTGGCGCTCGAGAACATACGAGTCCACCAGCTGCTTGGTCAGAAACGCGGCAGGCCACTGGCCCAGTTTATCTTTCACGGCCATGACATGCGATCTCACCCGGGGGTTCCATTTTCCCCGGATTTCGTAATCGGTCTTGAGACCGTCAAGCAAAGCCGAGACCTTGATTTTGCGCTGGGCAGGTGAGAGGAACTTCTGAACTCCAAGCTGGGCGGCGCCGACTTCCTTCATTTTTTTCCTGAGGAATTGCACCGCCTCTTTGGAGTCTTCAGTTCCAGTGGTTTCTCGGTACTCCTTTCCGTTCAGGTGGTACCGGATCCAATAAAATCGTGAGTTGGGCGGTTTGAACACCGCCCCATCACCCCTCATGATTGACTTCCCTTTCCGAGCGGGATCGGTTGCACAGCGCGATGGCCGCCGCACCATTGTTTTGGACGTTCGCCTGGGTCGAGGATCTTCCCGCTCGCATGAGATCTCATGGCCACAGGATCGAACACACGATCACCTGATGAGTGACTTTCGCGTTCCCCTTTCTGGGATCCCATCAGGTCTCGCTTCTGTATGGCAGAGCGTCCGACACCGTGTCAATTGCCATTTCCGCCGCTCGCGATGTACTTATCGATCGCGATCTCGCTGAATCGCAGCTGTCGCCCGATACGGCGCTCAAAAACGCTGAATTCCGGCGGATGCCTATACAGTCGATCCTTGCTGCAGCCAAGCTTCCTGGCCGCCTCGTCCACGGTCAGCAGGCGGTCATGATTTCCCTCATGATTTCGCACCGGCACATTGGCGGTAACCAGCGATCGTCTCAAATGCGCGTCCACATAAGCGCAAACGGCCACCGCCTCCGGCACCTCACCATGCGGGACGGACTCCCCAGCTTCGAGCCGCTGCCTGACGCCTCGAAGCGTATCAACCAGGTTACTGCTCACTAGACACCTCCATTTTCCTGCAAAATACCATTCCTAGTACCCTTCCCTGCCCGTTACCGCGTCGATTGATGGCTCGAAAACCGCGGATCCAGGGCCCGAAACTGCCTCGCCGATCCGGAACTCGAGTTCAGTGGAGGGACTGAGATGTCGTGTGCGCCATGGCACCTGATGCCATCGTGGCACCGAGTGCTACACGACCGCCACCCGAGGAGATCGGCCTTCCTGCAACGCACAACGAAGACTCCCCCCACACCAGACAAGAGGCCCCAATGGGCCCCAAAACTTACCCGTTAACCGGCCAAAAATCTGAGTCTGCTGCCTCTCATGCTCCTCTCATCTACGTTGACGTAGCATTTGCCAGTCAAAATGACCGCAAAGCAATTTGGTCGGCATATTCAGAAGGAGGAAGGCATGAGATTAAGATGTTATCTGTTAATTGGATTAGTCGCAGCTTTCAGCGCGGTATGTAATGCGTCCACGGGCACCACCGAGAATCAATCAAAAGCAGAATCTAAGAAGACAAGGGTTGAGCTGCCGGCAGCGGTTGCCAAATCCGTAAGAGACAACGTGGCCGGTGCCGAAATTGAGAGTGTCGAGAGCGAGACCGAGGCAGGCATTAAGCTTTACGATATCGAGTTCAAGGCACAAAGGGGGGAGATCGAGGTGGCCGAAGACGGCACCGTGATGGATGTGGCTACAATCGTCCAGGCAAAGGACGTCCCCATACCTGCCATGGACGCGATACAGAAGGCTGCCACGGGCGCCACCATCAAGGAACTCGAGAAGTCGGAGATCCGAGCAGAAATTGAAAAAGGGGGCGAAAAGGGAAAGATTGTGAAGCTGCCTGCGCCGAAATATGTGTATGAGGCGGAGCTGGTGAAGGGCAAGCAGAAGGGCGAGATTCAAGTTGCTCCCGATGGAAAGATCGTCGAAGCTCTCAAATGGGGCAGCGGCGAAAGGGAGAAACACTAGAAGGAAAAGGCGGCGAAAGCCACAGTGAGAGTCTAGGACCGCGACGCGATTCTGCGACTGCCCGCGCTCGTTCGGTCGTCCCCAAAACCTCGGAATCCCAAAGTTAGTTCATGCGCATCTTACTTATAGAGGACTACCAGCCCATCCGGAAAGCCGTTGCTAAAGGCTTGCGTGAGGAGGGTTACGCCGTCGACATCGCGGAGGACGGAGAGGAAGGACTCTGGTATTCGCTGAACAACGAGTACGACACGATTGTTCTCGATTGATGCACCGATGCGGGCATCCGTGCGACCGGGCATTCCGTCCTCGACTTCAGCACGACCCGCCGCCTTTATAAATCCGTCGACCTTAACCTGGCCATCGATAACCTGACCAACAGGCTCTACCACGAGACGCAGAATTACTTTGAATCGCGATTGCGGCCCGAGAACCCTGTTGTAGCTCGGATACACGGAACCCCGGGCTATCCGACTGGCGTCACAGTCGGTTTGACATTCCATCTGCCGGCAAAGTAATCGATCGCCCGTCGGATATATCGACGAATCGACTTCCGGTTCGGCGGTGGTTCGAACCGAATCACAATTCATGTGAAAAGAGGGACCATGAAGTCATCAATGATCATACCGATCCTCGTCCTGTCGGCGTTAATAACATCTGCTCGGCCCGGAGCGGCCCAAAGCTCGCCGAGTGCGAAAATCATCTCCCACGATGTCGCAGACAAAGGATACCTGCAGATTCTGTCGGGGCCACCGGAAACCGTGACCATGCGTTCAGGGCGAGTGATATTGGACCCTGGCAAGTCGATCGGAAAGCACAGCACGGGGGCAAACGAAGAGATACTCGTGATTCTCGAAGGGCAGGGAGAGATGCAGATTACTGGGGGAAAGACACTGCAGATCACCAAGAATGTGGTTGCCTACTGCCCTCCAAACACCGAGCACGATGTTCTCAACACCGGAACAAGCATCTTGCGATACGTTTACATCGTCGCCAAGGCGCAGTGAGTTCGCATCGGGCGCTGCGTTTATATCTGCAATCGGCCGATCCTCGGAGTGGTCCAGCGACCTCACGGATTACATCCATCACGATCTGGACCACCGGCGGTGGCGACCCTGAATACGAAATCCCCAAAACCGAGCGCCGGAGCCAGCGGTACTCCGGTGATCTGATTCAACCAGCCAGATGCGGCCTTTGCGCACGTCGCTGCCTTATTGCAAAAAGTGAAGGTGCTCCAAGAGCATTCACTCTATTTGCGCAACTACAACGCCGCCGATACGTGGCTATGGGTCGAGGGATTTCTGGCCGAAACAGACGGAGGTGAAGATGCAGAAGGCCCATACCTTGATGATCTTGATCCCGAGGAGTTCACCATCCATCGCAAGAACTGGCCTCACAAATACGTACGCGCTTTCTCGATAGAAAACTACAAATCTCGAACCACGAGGGCTCCCGGGCACGATCCCCAGGACGATGCCGATTGCTCCAAGCACGCGGGCTCGTTAATCACTACGGCCTTACTCGACCGTCGCAGAGCGAATAAGCTCAAGGGTATTCTCTCCCGGCATGATTGTTGCTTAAACAGAGGGTAGCTCCAAGCCTTTGGTCCGGCAAATGTCCTTGCGAAAGTAGGTTTGACCGCGCTAAGGCTGGAAGTCGCGGCCTTCTCTGGGTCACATTACGCAAGCGATT
The DNA here is from genome assembly GCA_035631775.1 of Acidobacteriota bacterium. GTDB lineage: Bacteria > Acidobacteriota > UBA6911 > UBA6911 > UBA6911 > DASQID01. The sequence continues at coordinate 7,238 of DASQID010000280.1, read as the reverse complement.
GGGCAATGTCCCCAGCCCAGCCTGGCACGTTGCGGATAAGCCGCGAAATTGTGCGCATGATAAAACAGCTCTGATCCGGGCAGCATGGGTACATCGACGTCCAGAGGGCAGAAAAGAAGGAGCACTGTGACGCGTAAATGCCTTTTCGGACTGTTGCTGTTGTTGGTACCGCTCGGGATTCTTCAGGGCAGAGATGGCCGGACTCGCATCATAAGGATCTGCGTTGTGGACGATGCTGAAAATCCAGTCCCACGTCAGGTCATGGCCCATGCTCTTGAGCTGGCAGAACAGGCATATCGAGATCGGTTCGGCGTCAGGGTAAGCTGGACCTACGAGGGTCGCTCTTATCTCGACCCTGACGAGCAGCGGCAAATAAGCGACTTGAAGCGGCGGTGTGGTTCGGGCCACGACCTTGGGGCGGTGTTCACTGCCAGCGAGGGGCCTCTTGAGTCTCCCCGGCTACACAGGATGGGGCGTGCCTACCCCGCGGAAGGCTATTTCAAGATCTATACCGGACCGGTCTGCGTCCATCGACTCCAGTTACAGGAGAGAATAAGCGCCGCCTTCGAGCATGAGTTTGCCCACATGTGGGGAGCCTCTCATGAGAATGAGCCGGGATCCCTGATGTATCCAACACTCGGCCAGTCCTTGACGTGGTCCGGCGAGCTCGAGGAGTGCATCCATAGCAACCAGGACCGCCGCTGGTGGCGCGACCCCGAATACGAAATCCCTAAAACAGAGCACAGGAATTTGCATTAACTAGATTTGTGCTTCCGACCTTCCTCCACACAGCCAACTTCGTTACCAATCCGCCGCCGAGCTCAGAAAGCGAGGCCGATGCGGGCAGCTATTGTCCTGGGCCCCAGAAAGTGCGTCCCGCTGAACGTAGACAGAAAGTTGTACAGAGCGACTTTGTTTGCCAGGTTTACGAATTCGATCGACGCCGTGATGCGCTTGTGCCCATCCGAATGCAGCAGGTTGTCCGTGCCGATTGCGAGATTGAACACGTTGCGCGCCTTCACCCGATCGGGATTGTGATCTGCTTCCCCTGTGCCCGTTTGCGGGAGAGTAAGCAAGGTTGACCTCCCTACCCCATTGCAGACAGTGATCGGATTGTTGGGTGTGGCGAAGACTCCATCGCAGGAAAAGCCGAGCGTGGTTTGCTGGTTCGCCGTCAGTGTGAGCGCTGCGGCGACGTCCGGCACGCCACTGACCACCAGGCCGCTGTCATAGCGCCATGTCCAGGCGATGTACTCCGCGTTCTTGCGTTGGTAGCGCAGATTTGCCGTCGATTGGAACGCCTGGTCGTGATCGATGCGAAAAACTCCGCTGCCGAGATCCGCTCCCTGGGGCACCAGACCTCCGTTCTCCGGTGGGAAATAACGCGCGCGGGTGTGCCCGAAGGTCCAATAGGCCTGGAAGCCATGAATGTTGGTGGTGCTTACCCGGCCTGTAACTCCGTCAAGCTTCGATTTCTGCCATGCAATCGGGAATGTGATTGTAGTGTTCAACAGAATGCTGAAGTCGTAGGCGTTATCGGTGTACTTCCAGAAGTAATCCGCATCGACGAGCAGGAATTTCCCGATTGTCTGTTGGAATCCCGCGTTAAATTGATTGCGACGCCCAGGCTGGATGGGCACCGAGTTGGAGCCGAACAGATTTTGTGCCAACCCCCCACTCCCCGTGGCACTGGAGAGAATCAGGTTCTCATTGAATGGAGTCTCGAACGTCCTGGCATAGGCAACGCGGAGAACTGTGCCGCTCTTCTTTAGGTTGTATGACATCCCCGCGCGCGGCTGGACACCGCTGTCCGAGGAGATTCCGTGATAGATGTCCCCTCTCAGGCCGAGATTGAAATAAAAGTTTCCCAGCGTTATCCCATCCTGCGCATAGAAGGCAAACTGGTTGATGTTCCGGCTGCCGGAAAACGAAAAAGGCGACCCGCCACGGGTCAGATCATACGGCACCAAGCCTGGCTGCAGGCCCGGGTTAGCGACAAAACCCAGCCCGGAGCATTGACCTGGGTCCGTCACCCCGGGAAGACCCTGAGGGTTGCCGTCCGCATCGACGCAAACCGGATTGAAGGTCGGGTCCGTAATGCCAAAACTGAAGTTTTCCAGCAGGCGGGTCTGCTTGAGGTCCATGCCGATCTTGAAATTATGGTGGCCGGAGGACAATGAGAAATCGCTCTTGACGCCATAATTCAGAAGGTGCCTTATCTGACTTTGCGTTGCGGGTGTGTCTGCGAACACGTCCCTGCTTGGATAATAATTGAACTGATCTTCTCTCACGTAAGGATTCACCGTAAGAAGCGAGTGTTCATTGATCGTGTGTTGATATCCGGGCGCCACGCTCCAGGTGATGACCCGCTGACGTTGATCCTGCGACAGCTGGTCGTAGCTGTTCGGAATCTGAGTCCAGTTTCGCGCGCTGAACAGGTTCAGGTGAAAGACGTCTTTGTTGGACGGCTGAAAATCAAATCGGTCGAACAGCGTTTGATTGTTGCCGATCCCGTGGATGGGGGTGAACTCCGGGGTGTCGAGAAACCGGCCGCTTCGCGTTCCACCCACGGCCAGAAAGTTACCAAACTTCTCGTTGCCAAAGCCAAGGTCGATCCCGCCGCCGGCTGATCCGAAAGAGCCGTAGCTGGCGTCAACATTTCCAAAGACCCTCTTCGATCCCAGACCCGAGCGAGTCGTCACCTGGGCGATGAGGCTCGACTTGTCGCCAAACTCCGCACTCGGCGAGCCTGTAATGAGCTCCATTCCCTGAATCGCATTCGTGGGGAGCTGCGTGGAAAACGCCTTGCTCTGCTGATCGCTGACGGGTTGGCCGTCGATGTCGAAGCTGACCTGGGCATGGTCACCGAGGGGATGAAAGAAACCGTTGGCATCTGCTGCGACGCCCCCGGTGGAGTAGGTAATCGCCTGGCTAAGGCCGGCTCCCGGATCGACGGTCGGCAGTTTGAGCAGCGAGCTCCTGTCAACGTCGACATGAGCCGAAGGATCGTTCTCGACGATGTTGGCCCCAGCGGCTTCAACCGTGACATTGATGGCGACACCCTCCAGGCTCAGAGCCGCTTTGATCTGCACGGGGACGGAGTTCCGAATATCAACGTTTTGTGAAAACAGGCTGAAACCCGGAGCCTTCACATCGAGCCGATATGGGTTTTGCGGAATGTTCGTGAGTCGAAATGATCCGTCTGCCCCAGTCTTGACAGATTGGACGTAGCCTGTGATTGGGTTGCGAACGCTGACGTCGGCGCCGGAAACTACGGCTCCCGACGGATCAACCACGACCCCCTCGATTGTGCCGGCATTTCCAAGCGACTGCGCCTGAACCAGTGGCGGCAAGACTAATGCAAATGCGAGAGCGGGAAAAACGAGCAAAACACGCTTTGATTCGGCGGACCTCAAGCATCTGAGCGTTGCTGAATAGAGCATTTGACCTCCATATTTACCGGAAATGACTGCACTCCCGCCGCCCATCCGTTCCGATCGGATGGGAGGCGCCAAGCTTTGAATGGGATTGAAATTTCAGCTGGTGATGGAGCCAACCGGTGGAGGTGCGCGGTCTTCTTTCTTGGGGCAGACTTGTATGAAGCGGGGTGAGCTGTCTTCGCAATCGACTCGCCCCGATGCGCATGTCGAAAAGGACTGATCGCAGTGTGGAATCAGACTGTGTGCCAACAAGTTGTGCAAAAAACAAGCGCTGCATGGGGGGAGTTTGTGCGTCGACACGTCCCGAACCAGGTGGGAAGTCTGAATGCTGCTGTGGCACGCAGGATTCTGATTGTCGACAAAATGACGGGAATGATTTACGAGGCCGTCGGCACTGGATGTCAGAAATCCCGTGACGAGGACGATGAGGGCCAGGCAGCTGACGCTAAGTTGGCGCCTTCCGAGCGGCGATGCAGCATGCGCTGAGCGCACACCGACAGACATAAATGATTGATGCGGCAAACCCCTACTACCCACCATTGACCTCGCTGCGTGCCAAAATCAGAAGATGTGGCACGACGTCAATTGATCGGTACTACACCCAAGCCGTTGATTAAGTGTAGGATTCGATGCGAATTGCGTCAAGAGGTCAACTGGAGAAGGTCCAGCCTTCTGGCTCGTAAAAATGCGACCGCCCCGGCAGGAGCCTTGCGGAATTTAGAATAAAGGTCATCTCTGACGCCACATGAATGAACGCGGCCAGTAGCGGATTGAGATATCCAAAGGCTGCCAGCAAAATGCCCACGGCGTCTACCGCGAGAGTCCCGATAAAATTCTGCCTGATGATTTGACGGCAGGTCCGGGCAATACGAAACATCGCTGCCAGTTTGTTCAAGTCGCTACCGATCAGCACCACATCGGCGCTTTCACGGGCAACATCCGTACCTGATCCCATTGCTATGCCTACGTCCGCCTGGGCGAGCGCCGGCGCGTCGTTGATGCCGTCTCCGACCATGGCCACCACATGCCCCATAGCGGTCAGTCGCCTCGCCAGTTCCATCTTTTGATCTGGAAGCAGTTCGGAATAGACGCAGTCAAAACCAATTTCCCGGCCTATTTGAGAGGCTACGGTCTTCGAATCCCCGGTTACAAGGGCAGTCTTAAATCCCATCCTCTTGATTTGCAGTAAAGCTCGTCGCGCTTCCCTTCTCAACGGATCCGCGACAAGGATTGATCCAAGGACAGTTTCTGACCGGGCCACCAATACTTGTGACGCGACCATGTGGTTTGCTGGCACCAACACCGGCAACCCTAATTGCCTGAAGTATGCGGGGCTGCCGACCACTATTGGTTCTCCCTGAACCTCGGCAACCACACCCTCTCCCGGTCGATATTCGAAGCTGTCGGCGGGGGTGATCTCCAGAGCACTCTGCTGCGCGTGCTTCACGATGGCTTTGCCGATGGGATGCTCCGATTTCCATTCTGCGGCCGCGGCAGATTCGATAAGCGTCTGGGCGGAGACTCCGAAAACTGGCCTAACGTCGATTACCTCGGGACTTCCCAGAGTCACGGTCCCAGTCTTATCGAACAGCACATAATCAACGTCCGCGAGCCTTTCGAGATAGAGTCCTCCTTTAATAATCGCTCCGTTGCGCGCAGCCCGCCCGATGGCCCCCAGGATGGCGAGCGGAGTGCCTGCGGCAATTCCGCAGGCGCCGGCGACAATGACGACCGAGATTGTGGAACGCAGATCATGCGTCAGAAGGAGGGTGAGAAACGCACCGCCGAGAGCGAAATAGACGAGGTATCCGGCCAACTTGTCTGCGGTTTTTTGGATCGGTGCGCGCGAATGCTCGGCCTTTTCGATGGAGTCGATGATTTTGCCGAAGTTCGTCTCGCGTCCCACTTTCTCGGTAAGAACCTCCAGCGCTCCCGATTGGTTCAGAGTGCCGGCATAGAGCATGTCACCGACGGTCTTCCTGGTGGGTATTGACTCACCGGTAATGGTCGATTGATCCACGAACGACTCACCGCGAATGACCCTGCCGTCGACGGGTATACGGCTGCCAGGCCTGATGAGCAGGATATCTCCCCGACCGACCTTGTCGATTGGGATGTCCTCCGATTGTTGATTTCCCATCACGGTGACCATGTGCGGAAGAAAATCCAGCAGATCACGGATCGCCCGGCGTCCACGTTCCACGGTAAGGTGCTCCAGAATCTCGGCCACCAGCACAAAAAGTACGATCACCAGCGCCGTGAAAAACTCGCCGATGCCCAGGGCCGCGAGTATGGCGATGGTCATGGAAAGCTCCATCGTCATGCGCATCTTCAGCAAGTGCTCGACCGCTGTTTTATAGATGGGAAAACCGCCGGCCAGGGCTGCCATCAGGCCGATCAGGCTGAACCTGGAGAATGGCTCCCACAAGTGTAACCAGACCGTTGAGGCCGCCAAGGTGACGAAGGCAACGCGAACAAGATCCGCGCGATCGATGCGCGCCCAGCGGCGCTTGAAAGGAAACGCCGCTGCGCTGTCCGATTCTCGGCCCGGTGTCTTTGCGCGCTTCAGTGAACCTGATGCAGGGAGGGTACTACTGACATTAAAATCCAACGGCCCCGATGCCGGCATGACTGCTCTCCTCCGAGTGCGCCTTGCCCAATTACTTGAAATAGGACTGCACGATTTGAATCAACTCCTCGGCAGCGGTTTTCTGCCTCGTGCTCGCTCGGCCGGTATCAACTACATGTACGCGAATATGCTCTTCCAGTAACTCCGCCGTAAGGCTGTTCATGGCCCCTCTGGCGGCAGCTATCATCTGCAACACGTCCCCACAGTCCTTGTCCGCTTCCAAAGCTCGTTGCACGGCCTCAACCTGGCCGCGAATCCGGCGAATCCGCCGGATCAGTTTGGTTTTGTCTTTAATGAGGTGAGACATATGCTATAAATATATCATACCGGGGTATAGTATCAAGCACCACCTTGTGACCGCGCCTGATGAGCAAAGGGGATTTGTGTCGCTGTGCGGCAGACATCATAGGCAAGTCCACGATTGGGGCGTTTGCCCTGGTTCTTAACAGGTGAATTGCCGGAAAAGACTCTCCGCAACACACTCAGTCAGACTGAGGTCGGGGAGTCCATCTTAGCCGTCGGTTCTGGTGGCCGCTAATTTGAAGTGCTTCAAAAATCCCGTCCTTATCGGAATCGGGCGGTTCTAGTCACTTTGGATCGAGATCGGGCCAACAATGACAGATCTGACAAAAGAGCGGTTTGCGATGGGTGGAATCACGATCCAGGTTCTTGCCTTGGTTAGGACATTGAGCGAGGTTTTGCGCTTGAAGTACGTCCTCGGCCCAGAGTTCACGATCGCGGCAGTACGGCCGCTCATGGTCGGCGCGATGATCGCAGCGGCTACGTGCTGGATAGCGGTGATCCTATTTGTACTCCGCCGGTACACCGCTTCAATCGCCGTATCAATTACGGCGGTTCTTACTCTACTTATTTTCAGGATTGTTGAATTCGGCTGGTAGCGCTCCCGTGGAATCCACCGGTAGTTCACCGCAAATCGTCCGTTGAAGTTGACAACTGATCCCGCGGCTGCTCATCGATGCTGACTACTTCTGGAAGTACACCAACAGCGCGTACGATTTCAGCACACACCTCAACACGACCATCACGTTTCCAATCGCCTGGAACAAATCGAAACTCGACGGTGTGACCGGCCGGGTAAGCACGACCAATATCCACGGCTTCCAGGCCTACTGGACATTCGGCCATACTCGTGCCCGCTATTTCCCGCC
>DASQID010000279.1:0-3433 GCA_035631775.1 Acidobacteriota bacterium | reverse complement strand
GGCCCATGCTTTCCAGGACGTTTCGAGAACACAGTGCGAAACCTTGAGAGCCGGGGCGTGAGGCTCGACCGTGATCAGTAAGGGTAGCTGAGCTTGATTTTATCTCATTCGATCCATTCTTAGCGGTCGTCGCCGTCGCGGCCTGCAGAGGCGTCAACGGTCGGATCCACCGCCACCCTAACGCCGCTCAATACCCAGGCTCGCTGGCTTGGAGCAAACCGTGGTGACAGATACCCGTCATTGATTTCTCGCGTTACTGCAAAACGGTTAAAGACGGTTGGCGGCAGGAAAAGCCGCGAATTGTCGGCGAATCCGTCCGACGGCGTGTCGATATCCCCTTCTACTGCAGAGATGACGCCATCACCATTCTGATCTACCCGAGCAACTTCTCTAGCGTAGGCTTCGTTCAGACGATCTTCCAAGTTCTTCATAGAAGAGTGGAAGGAAGCTACCCTCACATAGACATCCAGCAGGATCTCGTTTGCCAAGCCGGTGGGAATATTACGAAAGCGGAATTCCCGCTGCGCGTCAACGTCTCCATCAAACTTATCCGGATCACGTGGCAGGTTCGGGTTGTCACCGTAAACATCCGCTTTGTTCTTTATTCCTTTTGGCCCAGACCCAGGGACAAGGGAACTGAGCTTGCCGATCTGACCCTTCTCAAAGGCATCGGCAGGTTGGCCAATCTTATCCGAGAACCCTCCCGTGAACGGCAATTCATAGAGAGGCGCGACCCAGTTGGTGCCCAAGTAGTTGAACTCCCAGTATGCATGACAGTCGCTCTGTTGGAGACAATTATAGGCGCCCATGCTGACTTGAATTGGGACGACATTAGTCTGGACATCTGGAAAATGATCGGTCGGGCTGGGGAAGTGTACAGCATTGCCATCCATAGTAAAGATGTTGCCGGGGATGTTGTTACCAGTCCCCATCTTCTGCAGAGCTGCGGCATCGGCGGCCGTGATCATCCCAAATTGAGCCTGACCGTCGGAGCGAGGGGAGGCTACCGGAGGAACCACCACGTCATGGATCATCCAACCCTCGTACCAGCCGCTCTCATTGTTGATCACGAATAACCCCGAAATGTCGGTGAACACATCGTTGAAAGCCCGCGGATCGTTGGGATCGGTCGGAAGTCCCGGCTTCGGCTCAAGTGCTAGTCGCACTGCGCCGACGGTGGGAAGACCACAGTTAGTGCCTGTGGCGGTCAACTGAACCTGGTCATTGATGCCAGGAAATATACTCGTGAAAACGTTGGGCTCGAATCCTGTCGTATCGAGTAGGTAGTACTGGAATAATTGACTGGCACCGTCTGCCTCAGCAAAAATCTGTAGCGGCAGGTAAGTATGCGGTCTGCCAGCCAATCGAAGAAGGCGGTCTTTAAGAGTCTGGGGTAGATTGACTATGTCTCCCCGAGCGCTGAGAGTAGCCATGTCCTGGGCCGCATTCGGGTTTGGGTGACAAGGCGGTGGCGGCTGATCGAACACCTCGGCCGCATGAGTTGTCATTGCTAAACTGAGTATGGCCAACCCAACAAACAGAGCCACTGTTCTTCCATTCATTCCTTTTGATTTTTTAGTTATCTTTTTCATCTTTCCAGACATTTGATCTCCTTTAGATTTCTGTGTCTTTGATTCAGCCATTCATTGAGAGCAAGACCCCAGACTGCCAGAGTCTTTCTCTGATCGGAGGTGCGACAGAAACTCGAAAAGGCTCGGCACAACCGACCTGCGTACTACGTACCCATGCGGCTTCATTGTCCAACTCAGCAGGCATCATGAGTTTAATCAGCGCCTTTCAAACGCATCGCCTTCAGTTTCAGTTTGCGGCTATCCGCCTGGAGGGTCCTGAAGCTGTAAGGCCAAAAACGGTACAAGATTCACTAGGGCGACATCGCGGCTCTTGAGATCTTTGAGCAGTCCGATACCTTGTACGTCAGCAAACGAAACATCTGCCAAGTCGAGGGTCAACGCTGTGCCCTTACTGAGGGCATGCAGATCACAGGACTCCCGCAATTCCTCGACAGAGCGTCCGGATAATCGCCCCTCTACACGCAGCCTGACGCCTACATCCGCAGATTCAATGGCCGTTATCCTCAGCATTGTCCAAGCCCTTCGTTCCCAAGGTGCTAGATAGCAAGTTCGATGCCAGTCTGTGAGTTCCGGCACTGATCGCTAATGAATTCTGAAGATTGGTCGGCGGGATTAATTGCGGAAGGAATCGTGAGCGCCGTATTTAATCAAATCAGTACATTGATTTGGCACTCCCTCGCCTGCGTCTAATGATTCAAACACCGGGACGCTTGGAGGAAGCCTGGCAGCGCAGTGAGCGCAAGACACTTCAAGTGTCGGTTTGATCTCCTACGACGTATGGTGGGGGAACTACCTCTGGCGGTGGCCGGGACGTGTGATCCCAAGCTTCTGCATCCTGTGGCGGAGAGTGTTGGGGTGAATTTTCAGAATCTTAGCTGCGCCCTTTGGTCCCTCAACGACACCACCGGTCTGTTGAAGGGCGGCAAGGATATGACTGCGCTCTCCTTCCTCCAGAGTGGGGAGTGTTGGAGGTTTAGGGCCCGCCGGAGATGGTTCCTGACCAGGAATTTTGTGGTCCTCCGTGCCCGCCCCGGAGGAGGGTCCTAACAGAAACTCCTTATTTAGCAGTAAGGCCGGACCGGGGGACAGAATCACGGCCCGCTCGATTACGTTCTGCAACTCCCGCACGTTCCCCGGCCATAGGTAGTTCATCAACCTAGCCATCGTCTCCGGAGCGACAGTGTCCACTTTCTTGCCTAATCTCTTCGAGGAACGGGAGAGGCAGAATGCCACGAGCTGAGGGATGTCGGAACGACGATCCCGCAAGGGAGGCACTTTCAAGGGAAAAACATTCAGGCGGTAGTACAAGTCAGAGCGGAACCGGCCCGCGTTCACTGCCTCTTCCAGATTGCGGTTGGTTGCAGCGATGACCCGGACATCCACGCGAAGGGATCGACTGCTGCCCACCGGCTCGAACTCATGTTCCTGCAGGACCCGCAGGAGTTTTGCTTGAGTTTCCAGGGGCAATTCTCCAACCTCGTCAAGGAAGATCGTGCCGCCATCGGCCAGTTCGAAGCGACCGGTGCGTCGCTCAAACGCACCTGTGAATGCCCCTTTCATGTGGCCGAACAGTTCGCTCTCCACCAGGCCCGCCGAGATAGCGCTGCAATCCACTCTGACCAGAGGGCGATCCTTGCGCTCGCAGCGGTTGTGGATCGCGCGCGCGATCAGTTCCTTGCCCGTTCCAGTCTCGCCGACGATGAGCACCGTGGAGTCGGTGGGAGCGACTTGCTCGACGGCGCGCAGCACCTCCAACAGGGCGGGACTGTTGCCTATGATCTCTTCGAAGTTGTGCTCTGTGCGGATTTCTTCCTGGAGATAGCTGTTCTCCTCTTCGAGTT
>DASQID010000278.1:0-2543 GCA_035631775.1 Acidobacteriota bacterium | reverse complement strand
TTTTAAAAAGCCACCGCAAAGACGCCAAGGCGCAAAGACAGGCAACCGTATCCTTGCCAAAATGGCAAAGATTTGAACGTCAGTAACACGGGGGACATGCGCAAATGAAAGAACAATATCGCAGAATGGTTGTCGCGGCTGTGGTGTGGCTGGTCTTCAGCACCACGATATCGTTACAAAGTTGGGCGCAGTCGCAACGGTTTGAGATTTCCTTTCCCGAGTCCATTCATGCCGGTCCGATAACCGGAAGAGTATACGTGATCATCGCCAGCGAGACTGCCAGGGAACCGAGGCTCCAGGTGGGATCCTGGGGTGGACAAACGCCCTTCTTCGGTTCGGATGTGGAACAGCTGAAGCCGGGGCAGGTTGCGGTGATCGATGCCGGCACACTTGGATACCCCGCAGCCAGCCTCACTGACGTCCCGGCCGGTGACTATCACGTGCAGGCACTGATGAACGTGTACACGCAGTTTCACCGCTCCGACGGGCACGTGATCTGGGCGCATATGGATCAGTGGGAAGGCCAGCAGTTCAACCGCTCGCCCGAAAACCTGTACAGCGAGGTGCAGAAGGTCCACCTCGATCCGGCGGCAGGGTACCGGGTGAATTTGAGCCTCACCAACGAGATTCCGCCGGTCCAGCCTTCGGCCGACACCGAGTGGGTAAAACGAATCAAGATAGAAAGCAAATAGCTGAGCAGGTTCTGGGGGCATCCGTTTTATCTCGGCGCGACGATCCTGCTGCCCAAGGGATACGACAGCCACCCGAACGTTTCCTACCCGGTAGTGTATTACCAGGATCACTTCAACCTGCGCGCGCCGTTCGGCTTCAATCCTCCGGGCGGCGGATTCAGCCAGCGGTGGATCTCCGATGATTTTTCCCGGGTGATCGTGGTGAACTTCCAACACCCAACTCCGTTTTACGACGACTCCTATGCCGTGAATTCGGCCAACAACGGTCCATATGGCGACGCCATCATGACCGAACTGATTCCTTACCTCGAGGAACATTTCCGCATCATTCGCAGGCCGTACGCCCGCGTGTTGACCGGAGGATCGACCGGAGGATGGGAATCTCTGGCGCTGCAGGTCTATCATCCGGATTTCTTTGGAGGCACCTGGACTCTTTTCCCCGACCCGGTCGATTTTCGCAGGTACCAGATGGTGAACATTTATGACGACGACAATGCCTACCAGGCACCGGGATATAGCTGGATGGTCCCGGAGCGGCCCATGATGCGCACGATTGAAGGTCAGGTTGTTCAGACTATGCGCCAGATGTGCCAGCTCGAGTCCGTGCTGGGAAGTAAGGGCAGGTCAGGGCAGCAATTCGAAGCCTGGGAAGCGGCCTATGGACCTGTGGGCGAGGACGGCTACCCGAAGCCATTGTGGGACAGGCGCACAGGCAAGATCGATCACGATGTCGCCCGGTATATGCGGGATCATGGATATGACCTGAGCGATTTCATCCAGAGCAACTGGAAGGAAATCGGCCCGAAGCTCGTCGGCAAACTGCATTTCTATTGCGGTGACATGGACAACTTTTATTTGAACCTGTCCCTGTACAAGCTGGAGGAATTCCTCAAGTCGACCAAGGAGCCTTATTACGGCGGTTCGTTCGAGTGGGGGCATCCCATGAAGGGCCACGGCTGGATTCCTATGTCCCTCCAAGACTTGGTCAAGCTCATGGCCGACGCCGTCCGCAACAACGCGCCGACAGGGGAAGACGCGCCGTCGTGGCAGTACAAATAGCGCGACCGTCGGAAATAACTTCACAATTCGGCTAAGAAAAAAATCCAGTGGCGCCGGTCATCAGATCGGCGCGCGTCGCGGGCAGAGGCCGCGACCGGGGGGTCTGATGACCCCCGCACATAAATGCACTCTGAACCAAATTGCGACCTTATTAATTACAGCGCAGACCCTTAGCATCTTTGCACCTTCACGGCGGTTCTTAGAAAAGAGACTGCCGCGCGTCATGCTATTTCAGCGCCTTCTCAATGGCAGCCTGGGCCACTGGAGCCATCAGCGCATAGCCCCGCTCATTCGGATGCAGGCCGTCGTCGGAATAGCCATCCTTCAGATATCCCGATGTGTCTACGAGCGGAGAAAAATAGTCCGTGTATTCCGCATGAATCTCCTCCGCATATTTCTTGATCCACTCGTTCAGCTTCAGGATATCCGATGGTGGCCGGCGCTCGCTCTGCTTGCGGGTCGTGTAGTTGCTGATCGGCGTGAGCGAGCATAGGATGACCTTGATGCCGTGCTTCTGCGCAAGCTCTGCCATAGCGCGGAAGTTGTCTTCGATCATCTCAGCAGTCTCGGGGCCTGTATTGCGTGCAATGTCGTTCGTCCCTGCCAAAATGATCAGCCCCGCAGGGTGAAGGTTGATCACATCCTGGTACATTCGAACCAGCATCTGGGGCGTGGTCTGGCCGCTGATGCCGCGGTTGACGTAGGGCTTCTCGGGAAAATACTGTTCGAGTTTCCAGCCGTCCGTAATCGAGTCCCCCATAAAGACGACCCGGTTCGGATCCGGTGCCTGCG
>DASQID010000277.1:0-3411 GCA_035631775.1 Acidobacteriota bacterium | reverse complement strand
CAGAAGAGGAAACAAAAATACCATCACCCGCCTCGACCAGTCCCGGACCTTGGACGCAAGGTTGCGAATTCGGTCAAGCGCCCACGCGATAGCAGCGGGCCGTCTCCGGGGAAGAAGAGGACTTTGTTCCGATGTTGACATCGAACGTATCGCGGGGCGTGATCTGGCGGCCGTCACCAATCGCGCCAGTTCCTGCAAAATCTCCAGGCACCATTTGTCAAATGCCCGTGGTTCCGGCGACCACGCTTCGAGAATGCCTTCGACGTCATCCGTCGCGCCTTTCACCGGCGCCACAACCATGGATCGGACCCCTAACTGTCGAGATACTTCTGCATCGAGGCGTGGATCGTTCTGCGTATCCTCGCAGGACTGAGGTCTTCCACTGGCCAGGCACTCGCCGGAGATTCCGCAGCCGGTGTACAGAGGCGCGCCAATGGATGGTCCGTTTTCGCCACATCTTGCCCGCCAGCGGGCAATCTGTTTGTCACGCAGCGCTAATGCGGCTCCTGTCGCTCCGACGAGAAGGCGCGTCCCTTCTACCAGCCGTCTGAGGAACAGGTCGAGATCCCCCTCGCATTTCGTATTCTGCTGGAGCTGGATCAGGCTGAGTACGACCTCAGAAACCGGGACGGAATCCCGCGACGGGCGCAACGTCTGTTCCAAAGCAAGATCGGCAGTCTCACTGTCTGCTGGTGGCGGGCTCTGTTGTTTGTGCATGGATTGAGTCTCCCTCTTGGGAAGGCGTACCAAATGCCGCCGTGCCTGTTCAGCTTTGCCGGAGTTGGGCGCTCGAGCAATCAGGTATGCACCTGTATTCACGCCGGGGTGAACCCTGTTGTCCTAGAGCGTAAGAACTGCTGAGATGAGCTGCAAACGCCTGGCGTCCAGCGCCAGAGGCAGGCATCGCGGGGAGGCCCACTGGAAGTATCACGTCGATTTCGACAACCGAGAGGATCGCGGCGAGCGTTCAGTTGTCCGAACTGCGACCGAGCCCTTAGTTGCAGTGGCTGGCAGATCCTCCACCAGCAAAGGGCCTTCGAGTTCGCTATCGGCGATCTCCACCGGCAGTACGCGGGCTTGCTTCTGCCAGACGGGTTTGACCTGACTGCTGTCTCCTCGCTCGAATGGGGGAACGCTCGGCCAAACATCCTCCAGATACTCCAACAGCGGTGAGGACTGCTTGTACTCATGCTCCGCGTTGATGAATTGAACCAAACGTTGCCAAAGATGAGACGCGGCGGCCGACACAGCATGCCCATTGCCTTCGGCACTCAACTGTCCCCACCACGGTTGATTCACCTCGTCCGGAAGGTCGTGACGCCGCACCACATTCACGATGAATGTGGACACGGCGATGCAGTGGAAAAGGACAATGCCAACGACGATCAATGTAGCGAAATCGAAACCATGCAACTGTTCTAGGAGTTCAGCCAGGCTCATGAGTTTAGCCCTCGTAAATTTCCTGGGATCTCTGCAAAGGGAGTAGGTCGTTCTGTGCCCGTGGACCCGTAAAGAGCAATGTTTTCGGGAAATACCAAACCCAGCCCGAAGCGTCCGCCAGCCAGCGGCTGGCAGTAGACCACACGTGCCTCACTCCTGCGAGCAGCCCCCGGCGACGCCACGAACAGTCGTTCAGACGGAGGAAACGCTTGTGTCGTAACGATACGAGCGCCGTGAGCACTGACATTCTCGGTAGTACTCTTTTCTGCGTAACCGAGCGCCTCTGCTGCCCATACCTGGACGTTAACCGCCATATGGATCCGCTTCTCGGTACGTCCAGTCCTTGTAGGCATCGCTGACCCACTCTCGATTTCAACGTTGCGGCCCAATACTGCAGCATAACCAGCTGGTCGGACCTGATCGCACCATGCGTCGCTGGAACTCACCTCCGGGAGAGAGAGTTTCCCCAAAACTCTCCTCACGGAGGTGATCCCGGTTTGTCAATGGCACAAGTCTAGCGTCGTATGGGATAGGAACAAGCGAGTGGATTCCGGATTCAGGCGGGGGGAAATGGACGATTCCGGGTTCGGGTCTAACCCGCAGCCAAGCCCGTTAAGGCTGCACGAGCCCGCGGCGAATCGCGTAGCGTACGAGGCTTGCCGTTTCGTGGATATTCAACTTCTGCATAAGGCGCGTGCGGTGAGACTCTGCTGTTTTCACGCTGATTCCCAGCAGCCCTGCCACCTGTTTTGTGGATCGTCCTTCGCAAATTAACTGCAGAACCTGACGCTCCCTCGAACTCAGGGGATCGAGCGGGAGGTCCTCCTTAGCCAAGAAAGCTTGGACCACGGCACCAGAAATGCCGGGACTGAGATAGATATCGCCGCGAGAGACCTGGCGGATAGCCTGAACCAGGTCAGTCGCGGCCTGACTCTTCAGAACATATCCGCGCACGCCGGCGCGAAGTGACTCGATGACATACTGGTCTTCGTCGTGGCGCGTGAGCAAGATCGCTCTAGGTTTACCGTCCAACTTGCCCAGTTCGCGAGCGGCATCCACTCCGTTCAGAATGGGCATGGCAATATCGAGAATGGCAACTTCGGGACGGACCTGGGCAGCCAGCCGGACCGCTTCCTGTCCATCCGATGCCTCCCCCATCACCTGAAACCCCTCTCGCTCCAGCAGCGTCCTGAGGCTCTGGCGTATCAGTGCATGATCATCCGCTAGGATCACCTTGATCGGCATGTCACGCCTCCACCGGAACTCGAAACAGCAGGCTCGTCCCTTTGCCCCTCACGGAATCTACGGTCAGGGATCCTCCGATCGCCGTGAGGCGTTCACGGATCCCGACCAAGCCAAGACCGCGTACCTTCCCGGGCGCGTAGGGTGCCTGCGTGTCAAATCCAATGCCGTCATCCTGGACGCGACATTCGAGCTGGTTCCCGGAGCGCTTTAGTTCAATTCCTGCGTTCTTGGCTTTAGCATGCCGCGCGACGTTGTTGAGTGCCTCTTGTACGACGCGGTACAGCGCGACCTCAACATTCGGGGCGCAGCGCCCGCTTAGAGAACTCTTCACCTGCACGGAGATGCCGGATCGATGCGAAAATCCACCGGCGAGAAACTCCAGGGCCGGGACCAACCCGAGGTCGTCCAGGACCGTCGGCCGAAGCTCGTGCGAGAAGCGCCGTAGATGCTCCTCCGCCTGACCTAGAATCGTGCCGACACTCTCCAGTCCCTTTCGGCCGTTCGGGCCTAGGTCAGCGGCGAGTTCTGCCATCGCGAGGCGTGCGCCAACGAGTAACTGGCCCGCCTCATCATGAACCGCATGGGCAATTCGCTGGATCTCGCGCTCCAGGGTCTCGTTGATTTGGCGAAGCGCCGCAATCCCGTCGCGGAACCCTCGATGCGCCATCTCGTATGGCGAAAGGCTCTCGCTGAAGAATACCTCCGCCCTTTCCATCTCCAATCGAA
>DASQID010000276.1:0-7809 GCA_035631775.1 Acidobacteriota bacterium | reverse complement strand
AACTTCACATTTTGCTGCTGGCCCCCAGGCCCGCTGGCGAGGCGCGAGCGACGAGCTATACCCGGAGTGGTATGTGAGGAGCGAGCAACAAAGCCAGCAGGCCTGCGGGCCGCAGCCTGAAAGGGCGCGGCGGCGGGCGGGCATCTGCTTCGTTGCCGCTCCAGGACGATATACACCGATATCGCCTGCGTCGCGGCGCCTCGCATCTGCCCGCCCCAGGAGCGCCGCAGGCGCGACGGTGCTCGCGCCAAAATGTGAATTTATTCTTGCGCCAGCCCTTAGCGCCATCCCGATTACAGCTTCGGGTCTGTAAAATTTCATATTGCCAGCTTGAACCCCCGCCGGAGAGGAGACTCGGGGCGTAATGTGAGATCTGCAAAACCTGTCATCAGATGTGCAGATGGAGTATTGAAAGCGGAGCCGAAACACGGTACGCTTTCTACAAGGTAAGAACCTCTCGCGCATGAAAGGAACCCCTGCAAGAAAGATCCATGAGCGGTGCGAAAACTATTCCAGAGAACCATCCGGTCAAAAAACTCTTCCAGACCCTGACTGAAAGGGGCTCGCTGCAAGCGCAGCTCAGAGATCAGGACATTCTCCAGTATCTGGGTAATCTCCTCGTGGATTTCATGTTCATCGAGAACATGCACCTTGTCCATGATGCCGGGGGCAGACGTGTAGACCACCTCGTCGATATGCTGAAGCAGGCTGTCGAAACAGAGATGCCGGCCAAGAAGCAATACTACAAGCACATCGGTGACTACAGCCTCTTCGTGCTCGGATTGTTTCCGGAGAGCCTGGAGAGGTCCCGTCGGACGTCGTCGAAGAACTTTTACAGTGCCGCCGGGAGAATCGGCTATCAGACGGCGGGTGATCTCGAGTCCAGTAGGTGGCGGATCACCATATTTCGGAAGCTTACGGACGAATTCGAACGATGTGTCCTGTCCTTAAACTGGGTTAAGGAATATACAACAGACCGATACTATCAGTTCATGCTCCGCCAATTTGATATCACGTGAGGGAGTATGAAAGAGTAATGACGATCTTACTCCACACCCGAGCCAGAGGCCCCGTGACGATGCGAGGGAACAACGCTGACAACTTCCTTATTCGATCGTCCCAGACACGCATGATAAACGGGAGAGGCTTCCGACAACTCACCGCGGGACGAGCATGCCCCGGACTTTCAGCCAGTCTGCCAGGCGGACCGCCCAGGTAGAGAGCACCGGATCATTGGGCGCCAACCCGACTCCGTGATCTCCGCGCTCATAAATATGCATTTCCGCGGGTACTCCCGCTCTGCGAAGCGCAAGGTAGAAGAGGACGCTGTTCTCCGCCGGAACGCCTCTGTCTTCGTTGGTGTGGAACAGGAATGTCGGCGGCGTCTGCGCCGTGACCATTTTCTCGTTCGATAGGCTTTCCACGAGTTTCGGATCCGGAGAGTTCCCCAGCAGATTATTGCGGGACCCGGCGTGTGCATACTCGGTCGTGAATGAAATGACCGGATAAGCCAGGATCATGAAATCCGGCCGGCAGCTTATCTGCTCAAAGGGATCCTGAGAGGCTGGGTTGCCCGTATCGAAGTGAGTTCCTGCGGTGGAGGCGAGGTGCCCTCCAGCGGAGAATCCCCAGATTCCGATGCGGCTTGTGCCAATGCCGAACGCTTCGGCGTTCTTGCGGACATAGCGCAGTGCCCTCTGGGCATCCTGCAAGGGCGCAGGATGATGGTAACGGGGGCCGAGACGATAGCGTAACACGAACGCTGCGACCCCCAGCGAGTTCAGCCAATCTGCTATCTGCCGGCCCTCATGCCCGAGCGCCAGGTTTCCATAGCCTCCACCGGGGCAAACCACAATGCCAGTCCCTACCGCCCTCGTCTTGTCCGGCAAATAGATGCGCAGGGCCGGCTTGTCGATATCCCCGTCGCCCAGTGCCCCGGGGGCGCCGTTCTCCCAGAGAAGTGTCCATGGGGGTTCCAGTGCCGCTTCCTGGGCGCCGGCCGGGGACGTCAGAGATCCAAGAGCCATGGCAAAGATCATGGTAAGCCTGCTCATATCAAATTTCCTTCTTCATGCATCGACGCTCGAAATCGACGAGCGGGCGAGGCTGAAGGACAACCCAGGCCTCGAAAAATCCCGGCGGCAGAATTGAAGAATGCACTCACTTCACCGCGAACTTGTAGATTGTCGTCTGACTGTAGGTCTGTCCCGGAATCAGAACCACAGAGGGAAAGTTGGGATGGTTGACCGAATCCGGGAAATGTTGGGTCTCCAGGCAAAAACCATAGTGCTGCTTGTATGCTCCACCGATACCGGCGATCGTGCCGTCCAGGAAATTTCCGGTGTAGAACTGTACGCCGGGTTGGGTGGTGTATACCTCCATCACTCTGCCGGACTTCGAGTCGTGCACCCGCGCGGCCAGCACTGGGGTCTTTGACCCTCCGCTGTCCAGAACGTAGTTGTGGTCGTAACCACCTTTCACCTTTGCAATTCTCAACCCAATTTTCGCAGGCTTCGTGAAGTCCATCGGTGTATTTACGACTGATGCTATCTCGCCAGTCGGGATCAGTGAGTCGTCCACCGGCGTGTAATGTTGGGCAACTAGCATGAGTTCGTGATCGAGAACATTTCCAGTTCCAGGTCCCGCCAGATTGAAGTATGCATGGTTCGTCAGGTTGACGGGAGTGGGCTTGTCCGTGGTCGCGGTATAGTCGATCCTCAACTCGTTGCTTTCCATTAGCGTGTAGACGACCTTGCACGACAGATTCCCGGGATATCCTTCTTCACCGTCCTTGCTCAAATAAATGAACTCGACCGATGGGCCCACGGGTGTTGAGACCGGCCTTGCCGACCAGACGGCCTTGTCGAAGCCCTTGATCCCCCCGTGAAGATGGTTTGGCCCATTATTGGTTGCAAGTTTGTATTCGACACTATCGAGCCGAAATCTCCCTTTAGCGATGCGGTTCCCGACCCGCCCCACTATCGCTCCCAAATAAGGTTGGGCTGCCAGGTACCCATCCAGATTGTTGAATCCCAGGATGACGTCGCCCAATTTCCCATTTCGATCCGGGACAATCAATTCCGTAACTGTTGCGCCATAGGTCATGATCTTGGCCGACATTCCTTGGGAATTTGTCAGGGCATAGAGCTCAACGGCCTTACCCTCCCCGGTTTTTCCGAATGCCGTTCTGGTTATGCCTTTCAGTCCCGGCTGCCCCGCTGGTAAGGTTTTTTTCTTCTCGGTCCTCTGTTCACCCTTTACTTGAATACCCTGCAGAACGCACAGGAATATCACGATTGCCGATAGAGTTGAAAGTTTCATGCCGGCTCCTCATGTCATCTGCTCTTGGGCGTCCTCAGATCCCGTTGAGACTTTATCTCCGGAGCCTCTCCTTCACAAGAAAAAGCTGTGGTTCGGCAATTGGGCAGAAGGACACACCCAAGATTCAGAGCCCGCGTCCTGATGGGCTCGAGGACACATCAGTGCCGTTGAACTTTGGTAAGGGCCTATCACATAATGCGAAGCGCCGCGACGCAGGCGATATCGGTGTATATCGTCGAGGAGCGGCAACGAAGCAGATGCCCGCCCGCCGACGCGCCCCATCGGGCTGCGGCCCGCAGGCCCGCTGGCTTTGTTGTGCGCTCCTCACATACCACCCCGGGTATAGCTCGTCGCTCGCGCCTCGCCAGCGGACCTGGGGGCCGGCAGCAAAGTGGGCCTGTTATTATGTGACGGACCCTAAGCTCTGCGGGCAGGAGGACGCATAGTGAAACGCATCGCATTCCTTAATGCTGTATTCCTGCTTCCCACTGGGGCCGCAAAAGTCCTGTCCAAGGAGTCAACCTTCTCGGAAGCACACTTGCGGCTCAGATCGAGCGGGTATTCACGTCTGTAGATAGGGGCGACTGTCCGGGCTGTGCACTCGGAGTGTGGCGGGTCCGACACCTTCGATTCATCAAGCGAGACTAGCCCCGATTCCGTCGCGAAACGCACGGGGCACCATAGCCGCAACCAAGGGAGTTTGGCGTTCCTTCGCGTCTTTGAGTCTTTGCGCTGGCTTTTAAAAAAAGCCACAGCTAAGACGCAAAGACGCCAAGGCGTCCTTGTCGAAGTGACAAGGATTTGAAGGTTTGTAGTATGTAGCGAGCCCGTCATGCCCAGAATAGATCAGGCTTTCTCGTTGGTCCGTCCAGGTGTCCCACCAGCTTCTTTTCGAGCGGAGCGCGTGACTGTTCCAGGTCCCTGCGCAGTCGTTCCATTTCGTTGTCGCTCAAAGGAGCGTAATTTCTCGCAATGTCGATGTTGTGATCCAGGAACTCGAGTCGGGGCATCCCCACGACCGCTGTTGTTACGGGCAGGCTCATGGAATAACGTAGCAGTGAATCGATGTTGGTTTTGCCGGGGACATCCCCCAGCAGAAACTCCTGTCCCGACACCTTCATTGCGATGATGCCGAGTTTCTTCTTATTAGCTGCCGGTAGAGCCAGTTCCTCGAAACGTCCGTTTCGGCTGGCATTGAGGGCCATCTGAGTACAATTGAGGTCGTGGCGCTCGATGGCTGTCGCGAGTACGGCGCCATCGGTGTGACTGGTCATACCGATGAAGCGTGTCATTTTCTGGTCGCGGGCCTCGAGCAAGGCCTTCAACGCTCCTCCTGGGCTCTCGATTTTGGCTAGATCATCAGCACGCCCGAGACTGTGAATATGAACCAGATCGACATGGTCAACTTGCAGTCTCTTGAGGCTGGCTTCGAAGCGACGCATGAATTCATCCCTGGTGCGATCCGGGATCTTGGTGGCGAGGAAAACCTCCTTGCGTCGCGTCGCCATAACCTTGCCGACGAGCGTCTCGCTTTTCCCGTCGCCATAGGAAAATGCCGTGTCCACATAGGTGATGCCCCGGTCGATGGCGCGATTGAGCGCTGCAAGAGCCTTCTCTTCGTCCGGGTACATTAAGAACCGGCTTCCGCAACCGAAGGCCAGAATAGAGACCTCGACGCCGGTCCGGCCCAGAGTGCGATGCGGCAAGGCAGCAGGTAAGGCAGCTGCCGTCCCCGCGTTCGTCGAGGCGGCGAGACCCGCTCCCAGAGCTGTGCCTGCTGCGAGACTCTCAAGAAACTCTCTTCGGGATACGTCTTTTTTCATGGTTGCTCCCAGATTGAGGTGACTGTTATCTGGTAGAGTATCATCACCGAAGCGCAAAGATTATAAAGATTTCTCTTGTGAGATCTGGCGGTCGGCTTCTGATTGCTGATCGCAAAGGTACCGAGTGTGCGACGGAACTCAAGGAAATCGTTCCGAAAGGACGCCGTCCAATCCCACGATCGAGGTCGATATGAGATTTTGTTCCCGGGTTCGATGCCTGTTCGTCTTCATTCCGTTTGTTTTGTCCGGCTTTCCCGTACGAATCGCATTTGCCCAGCGTCCCGCGCCAATGCCGTCGATGAAGGAGCAGGTACGAATTCAGCAGGAATGGCTGAAGCTTCGACTGGAGCGGGAATTGCCGGGGCTGATGCGGCAGAACGGGGTCGCAATGTGGATCGTGGATTGCCGGGAGTACAACGAGGACCCGGTGTTCAGATCCCTTACTTCACCGACCGTGATCTCGGCACGCCGCCGCACAATCCTCGTCTTCTTCGACCGGGGCATCGAAAAGGGGATCGAGAGGCTGGGGTTGGGCGGCGGTTCGAATGGCGGACTTTACACGGTGTATCGCGATCCCGAATCCGCCGGCAGGGAACTCTATGGCAGTGGACAATATGTCGCACTGCGGAAGATTGTCGAAGAGAGAAAACCATACACGATCGCGCTGGACATCTCCGCGACTCATGCATTCTCGGACGGGCTGTCCGTTGCGGAATACCAGGCAATATCGGACGCGCTGGGTCCCCAATGGATGTCCCGTGTGATCCATGCCGAGCGCCTGCCGCTCGATTACATCGACCTGCGCCTCCCGGAGATGATGCCGACTTTTGCGCACATGATGGAGATCGCGCACTGGCTGATTGCCCGCGCGTTCTCGAACGAGGTAATTACTCCCGGGAAAACTACTACCAGCGACGTCGTGTGGTGGTTCCGCCAGCAGGTGAATGATCTCGGGCTGGCAACCTGGTTCCAGCCGAGCGTAGACGTGCAGCGTCCCGGCCAGGCCGTGGCATCGATTCTATCCGAGCGGGAGGACGTGGTAATCCAGCACGGCGATGTGCTGCACTGCGACTTTGGGATCAGTGCCATGGGTCTCAATACCGACACGCAGCACTTGGGTTACGTCCTGAGGGAAGGGGAAAAGGACGCTCCCGAAGGAATTAAGCGCGCTCTGCTCAATGCAAATAGACTCCAGGATCTCCTGATGGAACGCATGCGGCCAGGGCGCACCGGCAACGAGGTTTTGGCGGACGCATTGGGCGCAGCCAAGGCCGCGGGGCTCATTGGGTCGATCTATGCCCATCCGATCGGGGACCATGGACACGGCGCAGGTCCTCTCATTGGACTCTGGGATCGTCAGGAGGATGTTCCCGGCCGCGGCGATGTGCCGGTTCTGGCGCCATCCTGGTTTTCCATTGAGTTGTCCGCGAAAACCCCGGTTCCCGAATGGAAGAACCAGGACTTAACGGTGGCTCAGGAGGAGGACGCAGCACTCGACTCTGGCGGGAAAATCTCCTGGGTGCTGCGTCGCCAGGTTGAATATCACCTGGTCAGGTAGATGTTGTCACGCCTTGGAATTTTTTTTGCCCAGGATTGCTGCAGCGGCGGCGCCGAACGCAAAATGAACTCCCCCAAGGCCTGATACCTGGCTACGCCAGCAAAGCCGCAAGGATTGCGAACGGAATCATCCAAATAGATGTGGCTGCCAGCCCGAGAATGGGGATCAAAAAAAGCGTTCCGGCGACTGAGCCTATGCACCCGCCGATGACATCCGCGGAATACAGGGGAGCGATTAGATCTTGTTGGTGAGACGACCTCGACTTGCTTGCATACGCGAACACACCCGCGACCAAAAAGCCTGATGCGGCCAGCAAAACGGAAGTTTCCATAAGCCCCATCCCCGCTCCGGTGTTACTGCGATAGGCGATCCACACGCCCAGTGGGATGAAGCTCAACACCAGTACCAGGCCGGCGATACTGAATCGCGACAGGGCTCCGTTGCATTGCGCACGTGCCTCCGGACCCATGGCTATTGCGCCCATCGTCAATCCAGCCATGAAGCTCATCAGCAGAACGCCCAAGTCCTGAAACAGGACACCGTTCTTAACCTGGTAATGGAGTATGAGAGTGGTCTCCACGAGCATGCCAAGTAAGCCCGTCAGTCCCATGAACAGCGCTCGACGCAGCGCGGGACGGCTCCGGATGAGGGTAAGCAGGACGAGTGAGACACCAAACCCCAGCCAATCCCGTAAGGCAGGTTGAACAGCGCGTGCGGCGATTCCTGAAAAGTCCATACGAGTCATTGCCGGATAGAACTTCGACAGCCAAAGCACTGCCGTATATTGATAGCAGATCGGCCTTGCATCGGTGTTTTCCGGCGCTGAGCCGGTTTCGAGAATGCGTGCGACTTGAGAGAACCGGTCATTGCGATACAGGTATTGAATGAAGGCGGGGGAGACAAGCCTTGCCGCAATCCGCCTCTCCAGCAGGCGCTCAACCGATACCGCCGGATCGCGTTGCAATGGGTTGACAGAGCAAATGACTATGTTGGTGCTCCCGGGAAGAACCAACGCGTCCCCGAAAACCGATCTTGCCGCTCGATAGATGCTGACCATTCGCTGTGTCAACACGGGCACCCAGTAGTTCTCGGCGGATCGCAGTCTGA
>DASQID010000275.1:0-3090 GCA_035631775.1 Acidobacteriota bacterium | reverse complement strand
TGACCGGCGCCACATGAGTCTCATTTCTGCCAAACTGTAGGGTGTACTCGCACGAGCCCTGAAGAATTAACTGGGCCCCCGTCTATATGCTTCAGAGCGCTAGTCCCCTGAGATACTCATAGCTCATCCGGGCGGACTCCATGGGCTTGCGATCCCAGGAATCCTGTTCGACAAAGATGCGCTCCACGCCGTTTGCATTGGCGAAGATCGACTTCCAGTCCACGGCCCCCGATCCAACCTCTGTAAAGGGGACTTCCTTTTCTCCCGGGAACTTCAACGGATCCCACTTCCAGTCCTTTTTCCGGTCCTTGATGTGAAACATCGTAACGCGCCCCGCCAGCCTCTTCATGTATGCCACCGGATCCTGTTTGGCCCATGTGATCCAGAAAACATCAATTTGGAGTCTGACCAGCTTGGGGTCTGTATTGGCAATCAGGATTTCGTAGCCGTTGGTATCACCGACGGGTCGAAACTCCTGCAAGTGGTTGTGATAGGCGAACTGCATGCCGGCACCGGCTACCTGCCTCCCGGCGCGGTTGAAGTCGTCGGCGATCTTCTTCCAACCGTCGACTGTCTTGCTGTCTGAAAATGAGCAGCACATGTATTGCAGGCCAAGTTTGTGAGCGAACTCGACGGCCTTGGAGTACTTGTCGGGGTCTGAAGGATAGTCAAAGTGCCCGCTCGTCATCCTCAGCCCTGCGTCTTGGAGATAATTGGAAAGTTCCTCCGCGCTGAGCTTACCCATGCCGCCCTCGACCTCCTTGTAACCGATGGCGGCGACCCTCTTCAATGTCTCGGACGGTTGGCTGGCGAACTCGTTGCGTACGGTATAGAGTGCGAGCCCGATGGGGCCGGGCCAGGCCGGCCGGGCGCTTTTGGTTCCGGCGAACATGTTGTGTACGCTCAGGGCACCGAGCCCGGCGGCCACGCCGGCGGATTGCACGATGAATTTGCGGCGATTCTGTTTCACGGCGATATTCTCCTGAAGTTAAGGGCTGGCACAAGAATAATTTCACATTTTGGCGCGAGCACCGTCCCGCCTGCGGCGCTCCTGGGGCGGGCAGATGCGAGGCGCCGCGACGCAGGCGATATCGGTGTATATCGTCGAGGAGCGGCAACGAAGCAGATGCCCACCCGCCGCCGCACCCTTTCAGGCTGCGGCCCGCAGGCCAGCAGCAAAATGTGAAGTTATTCTTGCGCCAGCCCTAAGGGTCTGTCAATGAGTCTCCACCCGCAGAGCGGGTGGCTTAAAAAAGCCCCCCGGAGGAGGCAAGCCAGTAGCCCCGGGCAAGCGAAGCGCGGCCCGGGGTACGCGTTTCATTCAACCAGAGCCCTGGCAGGCGGCAGATCTCTTGTACATGACGACCCCTTCTGTCGCCCTTCAGCTTCAGGGCTCTCCACTCCCTCCATTCTCAACCCCGGGCTGCGCTTCGCTTGCCCGGGGCCATTGGCTGTGCGCCCTTTGCCGGCAGTGAAATTTCATCCTGCACAACGACCGCGTGAAGGGCAGAGCCTTTTCAAGTCGAACCGCCAGAGGCGCTGGTTTACCTTAATGAGATTACCCGGTCAGTGCGACTTCTGCAGCAGCAGAGCCCAGTCCAGCCAGCCTGGAGGATTCGGCACAGTCCAGGTCGGCCCCTGTACTGGGGACAATGGGACGATTTCACCTGTGAAGGCACTGAACCATTTCGCGTCATAGGTTCCGGGCCCGAGCTTGATCTTGACGTCGCCGCATGCGGCCGTGTACCCGAAGTGTTCTCCATTTCCGCAAAGTGGGCGGAGCGGCAGATACACGGCATAGATCTCGCCGGGCCTCGCCAGACACAAGGCGCCGCCGCTTACCAACTCGTCGTGCGGCTCCGTCTTCCACCACTCAAAGCTGGTAAAGAAATCTACCATGTGTTCGTAGCCTCTGAGCATGACCATGGTGTCATCACCACGCCCGTTGATCCATCCTCCCCCCGTGTCGGGCCACACATTCGTACCGCGGCGGGCGCTCTCACCGGCAGTTCCGTATGCACCCGCCATTGCGATTTCCCACGCCATTTGTCGCAGGGTCTCCGCCGAGTCTCCCGGCGGCGCGGGCGCCCAGTGCGGATAGTGGTCCTCGTAGCCGTACTCCTCGTTCGCCTGTGGAATGATCCGTCCGGTTTTCTTCTGGATCTCCCGTTCCTCGAGCATCAGGGCGTGCTGTTGGCGCGACCAGTTCTGGATGGAGGTGAATCCGAACCAGTTCGAGGCCCGGTCCTGGTGCTCACGGTACACGGGGTGACTGCTGGCAAGATGCTTATAAGGGTCCCAGCCTTGGATCAGAGTGCCCGTTTCGTGCGCCCACTTCTCGTCGCGGAAACTGTCAAGGTCGTCTCCCAGGTCGTACGTGATGTTTGAAAACGCGCTCAGCCGGGCCACCGCGTAACGGAAATAGCGGCGTTCGTCCTCACTGCCCGCTGGGGCCTGTGCTTTATGAGTGGAGATATCCAAGATCACGGACACGATCATATCGCGCTCCCGTGCGAAGCGCAGCATACGTTCCCATTTCTGCCAGTATGGGATGTTGAAGCGGGTGAAATCAATCGCCGGATTCTCGATGTTTGCGGGCCTCCCCGCAATCCAGGGCCGCAGGAAAAACGTGAAATTAGCCCCCGGCATTACCGCGTCGCCCCAAAGGATGTCCGCCGCGCCTGAAAGCAGAACGCGGAGCCGATTGATCTTGAGATGGTGCAGGCGCTCGATGCTGTAGTTGATGACACGATCGTCGCGCCAGCCCATAAGCCAGAAGGCCGTGGTGCCATTGAAAAAGTAATGTTCTCCCGTGCCCTCCCAGATGAAGTGCCAGGGGTACTTCGGGTCAACACGGATCGGCCCTCGTCGATGACCGTCGGTCGCACGGAAGACTCCGTTGTACGATTTGGTATATTCCCCCTGGCTGTAGGTCACCGAGTAGGAATATTCACCTGGGACTGCAGGCATGAAGCGAATGCGCAGGACGCTTCCGTCAGCCGCATCGCAGAAGCCCTCAACCGCAGTCCGATCGCTTGCCCCTGCCCTGCCGAAGGATCCGGTGAGGGTGACCTCGGTGAAAGGATTGCG
>DASQID010000274.1:0-2592 GCA_035631775.1 Acidobacteriota bacterium | reverse complement strand
TACCACGGCGCCAGCCGGAGACAAGCCGTTCGCATTCATTGTTTTCGGAGACAACCGGACGCGGCACGATGTTCATAAGAAGGTCGTGGAACGTGTTCTGCTCGAGAAGCCTGAGTTCATTCTGAATACCGGCGACCTCGTGGGCGACGGGTTAAATCCGGCCGATTGGGATAAGTTTTTCGAAATTGAAGGGGACCTATTGCGCCGCACGCCTTATTATCCGGTACTGGGAAACCACGAAAGGAATGCACCTGTTTTCTCGAAATACTTCTCATTCCCCGGTGACAACAGCTATCGCTACTCCTTCGACTGGGGAAATGTCCATTTCATCGGCTTGGATTCCGACCAGTTTACCACCTCCCGGTGGGCAGAAATTCTCGAGTGGCTCCAGAACGATCTGCAGCGCAACAAGAGACCTCTGACGTTCGTTTTTTTTCATCATCCACTCTACACGGCGGTTGTGTCGAGGAGAGCCTCCGCAGCGAAACTGGCCGAGAAGCTGGAGCCGATTCTGCTGGCGGGGGGTGTAACCGCAGTATTCAACGGGCACGATCACAACTATCAGCATCACGTACACGAAGGGATGCATCACATCGTCACCGGCGGCGGCGGCGCTCCGCTCTATGACGTAGTGCCTATTCCGAACATCACCCTGAAGGCTGTAAAAACAGAGAATTATGTCCGGGTCCGCATCGAAGGCGGGAAGGCGCACCTGGAGGCAGTGGATTTGGCGGGAGATATCCTCGATTCGTTCGACCTGATCCCACGGCCCAAGCCTGCCAATTAGGCTATAAATTTACGACTGACGATTAACGATTGACGATTTGAGGTGCCTCTTTTCACTCGTAAATCGTCAATCGTAAATCGTCGATCATTTCACCGCTTGTATTGGATCTTTCCGCCGACGATGGTGTAAAGCACCTGAGTCGTTGGTATCTCTTCCTCGGGGATGGTCGTGATGTCCTTCGACAGGACGGTTATGTCGGCCAGCTTTCCCGGCGCGAGTGAGCCCATAAGGTTTTCCTCGAAGGCGGAAAAGGCGGTATTCCACGTGTAGGACTTCAGCGCCTCTGCCCGGCTCATGCGCTGATCGGGATAAAACACGGATCCGTCTTTGAGCCTGCGCGAAACAGATGCGTAGTAGCAGGCGATGGGATTCACGTCTTCGACCGGCGCATCGGTCCCGTTTGTCACTAACGCTCCTGACCTCATCAACTTCTGCCAGACATAAGCGCCCTCTTCGGCGCGCCGGGCTCCCAGCCGTGCGAGGACATATGGTGCATCGGAAGTGCAATGGACGCCTTGCATGGCTGCGATGACGCCCAGGGCGCCAAACCTTGGGATGTCGGCAGCACTGATGTGCTGCGCATGCTCGATACGCCAGCGCAGGTCCTTCTTGTCCGGGTGGGATTTGAATGCCTCTTCGTACAAGTTCAATACTTCGCGGTTCGCGCGGTCGCCGATCGCGTGGACGCAAAGCTGCAGCCCGTTCTCGATCGCCAGCCGCGCCGTCTCGGCGATATCCTTGACCGGAGTCGTGTTCAAACCGGTGCTCGTCGGCAGGTCATGATAGGGTTCGAGCAGCCAGGCGCCGCGCGAGCCGAGCGCACCGTCGATAAGACGCTTGATCGCGCGGACGGTCAGATGCTTGCCGCCGTAGTCGATGACCTTGTAGCGCGAGAGGTTCCGCGCGATGCTCGCGTTCGACTCGTTCATCATGACGTACAAGCGCAACCCCAGCTTGCCCTCGTCCGCGAATTTTCTGAACAGATCGATAGTCTGGAATGGTTCGCCCGCATCGTGAAAGCTCGTGATGCCTTTAGAGAGGCACTCCTTGACGGCAAGCTCCACCTCAGTACGTGCGTTTGCCTGGATCTGCTCGGGCGTGCGTGCCGCCCTCACCGCCGCCAGTCCTTTCCTCAGGAGGCCGGACGCGCTTTCGCGGAAAACGCCGATTGGATTTCCCTGCCCGTCCTTCAGGATCTCTCCGCCCGGCGGATCTGGCGTATTCCTCGAGATGCCGGCCAGTTCCATGGCCCTCGCATTCGCATAGGTGGCGTGCCCACTGGCATGGGTCAGGAGCACGGGATTGTTGGGAGAGACCTTCGATAGCGACGCATGAAGCGGGAATCCTTCCACATCGGGGGTGGGCTTCCTGTCCCATTTTTCCTGGTGCCAGCCGCGCCCCATGATCACCTCTCCGGGCTGCGCTTTCGCGACTGCGGCGGCGACCATGGCGACAATTTCGTCCCAGTTTCGGGCCAATCGCAGATCGAGTTCCATCAATGCCTGGCCGATGCCGGTGAAATGCCCGTGGCCTTCGATAAATCCCGGAATCGCCAGCTTGCCCCCGAGATCGATGACTTGAGTGGACGGCCCGATAAGAGGCTGGATTTCCTCGTTTGAGCCGAGCGCCGTGATGGTCTCGCCGCGCACCGCGAGCGCTTGCACTTCAGGCCTGGACGGCTCGACCGTGACGATCCTGCCGTTGCGCAACACCAGGTCCGCCGGCCGAACCTGGGGAACGGGCGAAACGGTAAGCAGTGACAAAAGGAATGGCAGCATGGCCATGATAAGCATGAGACTCTCCGA
>DASQID010000273.1:0-2990 GCA_035631775.1 Acidobacteriota bacterium | reverse complement strand
AGCGACCCTGATGACGCAGGATTCAGACCGGTGCACTGGGCGCGTTCGAAACCGATCAGGTTCCCGTACGCCGATCCCGCACTGGAATCTGTGGCCGTGACCGGAACACCGGACTGCAGAACCGTTTGGCCGGAGAAACGCCAACTGGAAAGAAGGTGTCGCACTATATTTGGGCCAGCTTCGAACCTGGGGGAGTCGTATACGAAACTCAGAACGAAGCGATGTTTCCGGTCGAAATCATTTAGACCACGCGCCTGGCGAGGGTTGGTCTGGTCGTTGCTCAGGAAATCCAGATCCAGTTGCGACAGGCCACCGGTTCCGCTGGTGAAGTCGCGGTTCTTGGACCAGGTGTAGCTGGCTAGAAGATCCAGGCCATGACTGAATCTCTTGTTCAGGTAGGTCTGGAGCGAGTTGTAGTTTGCGTTAAAAGTGGTTCCGCACGTATAGGACCC
Organism: Acidobacteriota bacterium; assembly: GCA_035631775.1. Lineage (GTDB taxonomy): Bacteria > Acidobacteriota > UBA6911 > UBA6911 > UBA6911 > DASQID01. The sequence goes on along the minus strand of DASQID010000273.1, from coordinate 2,538 downwards.
GCTGGCAATCCCCGTGTAAGGAAGTCTCTGGGGAAGGTTGTCAACTGTGGTTTTGGTCAGTCCGTTGACGGGATGCTCAGGCGTGGCAATCAGCGCCTGATTGAACTCGACGCAGCCGGTCAGATGTGTGGTCTTAGAGCCAACGTAGCCGACCTGCCACAAAAGATCGCGCGCCACCTCGTATTGCACGTTCAGGTCGTATTGCTGCATGTAGGGGCTGGGCATCGACCGCGCGATCCCGGCCAGAAAAAAAGCGCTGTCGGGAGTGCGCGGGTTGAAGATGGGATAAGCTGAATCCGGCGGCAACTGCGGATTGTAAGGCTGCTGGAAAGTTGCGGCGGCATTGGCCGAGCCGAGCAGGCTCTGGGTTATGGAAAATGGCGGCTGACCGATGTTCTGCTCGGCGAGTTGGCCCGAAAGCCGCGTGTAATAGATGCCGTATCCACCGCGCAGCACGACGGTGGGCCTGTCCGAGAGATGCCAGGCGAAACCAAGACGCGGAGCGAAGTCCCTGTAGTCGGGGTTCCACACTCCGGAGTTTCCGGTTTTCACGAAACCTGGAGGAAGAGATCCACGATAGTTGGACGGTAGCAGGAACCCACTATAGCTGCCCGCCTGGGGTACCTGAAGTGCAGCGTGGGTAGGATCAAAATTCGAGAGATGGCCACGGATCTCGCTGGGCGGGCCGAAGATTTCGTATCGCACGCCTGCGTTCACCGTCAGCCGTTGCGTAACTTTGAAGTCGTCCTGGAGAAAGCCGGCAAAATCCGTGTACCTCTGGTCTTTGCGGAAGTCGCCTGAGGCGCCCACGCTCTCGTCAACATTGCTCAGTCCGGACGGGCTCTGGTTGTCGGTGCTGTTCATCCCTAGCAGAAAATCCGGCAAGCTTTGAAAAAACAAGAAGCCATCAGTGACAAAGGGCACGTTGACGTCAACCTGGTGGCGTTTGACCTCGGCTCCGAGGCGGAGACTGTGCCGGCCTCGAATCCAGGAGACCGTGTCCTGCCAGATGAAGGTATTGGTGTTTTGAAAATAGAACGGCTGTCCGGCCGGACCGATGGTGAACAGCCCGTTGACCGCGATGCCAGGGATTTCCGGCAGCCCAGAAGGCGTGGCCATGCCGAGGTCGGCGGCGCTGATCGGCTCTTCTCCAGACAGGAATCCGTCGAAGCGCATGAACCCAAAGCGGGCGACGTTGATCAGGTTTGGCCGGAAGACGTGGGTGTCCGACAGAACAAACATGTCGTTGCGCTCAATCTCGTCGGTTCCCCATCCCGGCAGGTTAGCGCCGAATGGAGTAAAAGGCTCATTGGTCGTGGCGCGCGAGTAGAAGAATCTTCCGGCGAGTTGATTGTTACGGGAGAAATTGTGGTCCAGGTTGGTGCTGAACTGGTCTTCGCGGTATCGCGCCGGAGAAGAAAACGTCGACTGGCCGATGTTGCTATCGACCGTGGTTTGCGGGCTGGGAATCGCATACTTTCCATTTGCGAACTTGAAATTCAGCAAGGCAAACGCCACCGGGTTGATGTTGGATCCGTCACACGCTACCTGCACGCCACCCGCCGCGGATTGATAGAAGGGATCGCCCGGGGCATGGTTCTGTGGGCAAAACGCGGCCCCCAGATTCGCCCGCACCGATCGGTCATTGGGGAGCAACGGCAGAAATGAGCTTTGCAGTGAAACGTTGGGCGCGAAACCGTTGCGCTGAATCGAAGCCTGATAGGATCCGAAGAAGAAAGTCTTGTCCTTCTGAATCGGTCCCCCGATGGCTCCCCCGAACTGGTGCTGTTTCAGCACCGGTCTGGGCTGGCCGCTCTGCTTCACAAAAAAGTCGTTGGCATTGAGATCATCATTTCGCAAGAATTCCCACAGGTTTCCGTGAAGCGCATTGGTGCCGGACTTGCTGACGATGTCGACGTTGGCGCCCGCACCGCGTCCGTAGCCGGCATCGTACATTCCCGTTTGCACCTTGAACTCGGCAATGGTGTCGGGAGCGGGGATGGCAATGCCCACCTCAGGGTCAAATCCGGAGGCGGAGTTTTGCGACATATTGTTGGCATCGACTCCATCGAACTGGAAATTGTTGGCGGTGGTCTTGGCGCCATTGACGGAGACGTTCTGCGTGTTTTTGCCGAGGTTGCCCGCATTGGGGATCTCCACGACAACACCGGGGGAGAGCGCCAGAATCTGGGAGAAATTGCGGTTGGCGAGCGGCAAGGCGACGATAGTCTTTCCGTCCGTTGGCTGACCCAGGGCGGAAGTCTCCGTCTGGGCCAGGTAAGGAGAGTCGGTGACTTTTACCTCAGTCGCGGGCGCGCCTACATCGAGGGTCACGTTGACTACAGCGGTTTCAGTTACTGCCACCCGGATGGAATGCAGCGTCTTATCCTTGAACCCGGGGGCATCGATGATTACCGAATATCTTCCGGGCGGCAGAAGGTTTGCCCGAAAAAGGCCTTCGGCAGTAGTGGTTAAGTGGCGGGACAGCGCTGTCTCCTCGTTGACGACGTAGACGCGCGCGCCTGCGACCCCCGCGCC
>DASQID010000272.1:0-3193 GCA_035631775.1 Acidobacteriota bacterium | reverse complement strand
AGCACACGAAATTCCTGCAGGGCCGCACCGATTTGTCCCGGGACCAGGAAAAACAGGACCGTGGCAAGAATCAACGCAAGTGTGCCCGGCACCGACGAGTATCCGAATAGCGTCAGCATATTCCGAAAGGTGTCGGTCCCGGCGGAAAAATGCCGTTTGCCTTCGAACAGCCGCTCAAAAAAATGAATCAGAAGAGCCTTCAGTACCTGGGCGGCTGTCGCAAGGACAGCCGGCAGTAGAAGCGAATAACCGGGGAAGGGATCGTGGTCAAAGTAGATTCCACCTGCATGGCCGAATCCGAAATAGACGGGAGCGGCCAGGAGCAGAATCGACCCCCAGAGGGCTCCGCGCTCGAGGATGACGGGGAATCGCCGGGTCGGAGATGTGATCACGAATCGGACGTCAGCGAGGAATTCATTAAAGCCGAGCTTGGTACTTTTCTCCATTGCGGTTCCCTATCTATAAAACCTGCTTCAAGATCGCTAGTACCTCGTTTGTCGCGGGAAGAATCCGGTCCAGACGGAAAATGGTGATGGTTCGTTCCGAGGCGAACGCGACCGCAACGACAACATACCCCAGGGTCGGAAGCGGATTTTCCAGCGCATAGGACCATGCGCCTTGGAGCATACGCACGATAGATGGCAGGAGCCCGCCGGTTCGCGCCTGGCGACGTTCTTCTCTGAGGGTGTCCAAGAGTTGGATCTTGCGGGATCTCCAGTTCTCCTCAGAGATCTCGGGGGCCTGCCAGCGCAGAATGCTCTCCCTCACCTGCTGGTATTCCTGGAATATTGCCCGGCATTGTCCGCACCTCCCAAGGTGGGCGGAGACGGTAGTCCCCACCTCGGGTAATTCCTCACCAAGAAGATGCATCAGCAGCTCTTCCTCGGAGTAGTGCCGGTCATCCGGGAGCGTCATCGCAGACCTCTCGATCTTCGCAGGGATCGACGAACGGACTGCGTCGCCCTAAACAGGGACGTCTTTATGGTCCCAAGGCTGCAGCTTTCCATCGCGGCGATTTCCTCCAGTTTCAGCTCCTGGAAATATCTGAGTACGAATACCTTCTTCTGCAGATCCGGAAGGGAATCCACGCATTGCCGGATCTCGTCGACCTTCTCCCGGCTCTCGACTTCATGATAGGGAGAACGGATAGCTTCACCCAGGGGACTCTCCCGCATGGCCTTCTCGCCTGAATCCTCGGGCATCTGCTCCTCGGCGCGCCTGTAACGCGTCCTCCAGCAGTCGATGGCATGGTTAGCCGCCAATCGATAGAGCCATGTGGAGAACTTGGCTTTCCTGGAATCCCAGCTGTGCAGGGAGCGATAAATTTTGACGAAAATCTCTTGCGTGGCGTCCTGAGCCTCCTCGGCATGCTGGATGATCCGGTATACCGTGGCGTAGACAGGGCGCCGATATCGGTCGTACAACTGGGAGAAGGCATTTTCCTCCCCTCCGAGCGTACTCTCGACCAGTTCCTCGTCGGATAGCGAACTAATCATCGGGTCCAGACTCCGAGCGATGCCGGCCTGAGGACTCGGTTCGCACGTTGTTACGGTGGCGGCCCTCGCGAAGTTGACAGATTTTTCAGCCACCACAAGATGCACCTTGAGGAAGAAATCCGCCACAAATTTCACGAATCTCACGCACGATTGACGTCAACTCCGAGGATCTTTCGTGAAATTCGTGGCGGATACTTGTACGATTTGGAATATGGATCTACTGCCCAAATCGGAAGCCATTGCCCGCGTGCGTCGGATGCAGGCTTGGATGAATGATTCCGCGGTCGACACCCTCTTCATACTCCAAAACGCCGACCAGTACTATCTCTCCGGAACGGTTCAGGTCGGCCTGTTTTGTCTTCCGGTCGAGAGTGATCCGGTTTACCTGGTTCAAAAGAGCGTCAGCCGGGCTCGCATGGAATCAGCATGGGAACGGATTGTGCCGCTGGCCGGCCTCAGCAAGACTATGGATGTTCTATCCGCAGAGGGATTCCACCGCCCGCAACGCATCGGGCTCGAGATGGATGTCCTCCCGACGAGCTTCTATCTCCGCTTTAAGCAACTCTTCCCGGATGTTCAGTTCGTCGATGCATCCGGGGCCATCCGAAAGACGCGCATGACCAAATCGGCATACGAAATCGCACAAATGCGCGGCGCGGCTCGCATGCTATCCAGGGCTTTCGATGAGATTCCCGGCTGGGCACGCGCCGGGGTGACCGAGCTGGAAGTCTCCGCCCAGCTCGAGGCTTTTCTCCGCTTGCAGGGCCACCAGGGAATAACCCGCATGCGCGGCTTCAACCATGAGATTGCCTATGGCACAGTTTCGAGTGGCGCCTCCGCAAGCTATCCCACCTGTTTCCCCGGGCCTGTGGGGTTCATCGGTCTCTACCCGGCAATTCTCAACGGTCCCAGCCTGCGGAAGCTTGAAGCGGGCAACTCGCTCATGGTGGACATTGTGGGGGGATCCGGAGGATACATCGTGGATAAGACGCGCACCTTCTCAGTGGAAGAACTCGATAAGGAAATGTACGCGGCGCATGAGTTCGTGCTCTCACTGAATACGGATATCGAGGCGATGCTGAGGCCCGGTGTTACGTGCTCGAGCATTTATCGGTTCTCCCTCGACCGTGTGAAGGACAGTCGCTACGCCGCAACTTTCATGGGCGTCGGAGACAGCAGGGTCCGCTTCGTAGGTCACGGCGTCGGGCTCGAGCTGGATGAGTGGCCGGTCTTGTCCCCCAACTCCGACGCCGCGTTGGAGCCTGGAATGACCATTGCCGTTGAGCCCAAGATCTTTTTCCCAGAGCGTGGAGGGGTGGGAATTGAGAATACGTATCTCATCACTGAAGGTGGATTTGAAAAGCTGACGCCGTATTGCGAGGAGATAATCAGGGTGCCCCCCTAGCGATTGCGGATTGCGGATGAATAAGCCCACGGCGCGTCACTCACAGCTCCTTGGGGCTGGCGCAGGAATACCATCACATTCCCAGATCCGCTGGGGAAACACCCCTGCTTCGGCTGTCCGGGACGCCTTCGAAATCAACTCACAATCCGCTTGTGAGAATTCGCTTGCGTTATTCGCGGCGGTTTCCTTAGGATGGGTTACATGCTCCAGTGATTACCAATGATGTTGATCACCCTCACGCATCAGCATTTAGCGAAGCTGCACCGTGCCCGGCTCAGTGCCGGGCAAGATT
>DASQID010000271.1:0-6278 GCA_035631775.1 Acidobacteriota bacterium | reverse complement strand
CCACCGGGGGGTCTGATGACCCCCCGCACATGAACCCTATCCGTACCAAAACTGGGTCCTGGAACTGTCAAATTCTGTGAGTCTGGGGGCTTACTCCAAGCAATTACACACAGCGGCATGGCCGCAACGATGTTTGATCCCCGCGTTCCTTCGCATCTTTTGCGCCTTTGCGGCGGCTTTTTAAAGAGCCCCCGCAAAGGACGCCATGGCGCAAAGGCAAGCAACCGTATCCTTGCTGAAATGGCACGGATTTGAACGTTAGTAGTACGAATTTCACAAATCCATCTGCACCTGTTTCGGACTCGTGCAATTCGGGGCAGACTTCATCTGCGGACGGACACGCGCGTCCCACAAGTCTCGAGCTTCAGAACCCGCCAGTCGTCGCTGAAGTCGGGTGACCCCAGATTCAGCTTGTTGATTTTGAGCGCCAGGTTTTCGAAGTCAAAACTCGTGAGCGGCACCAGCTTGAAATCCTCCTGGCCCAGGCGTACGGTCACTCCGTATAACTCCCGCACGTCTCCAAATTCACCTTCGAGTCGGACCCCGAAAGAAGACCTGGGTCTAATGCGGAGCAGCGGCGTGATCATCGGTTCCTTTGGATCGCCCGTATCCACCGCGAAGAGTTTCCCGGGAACCTTGCGGTTATCCAAGGCGATCCGGATCTCCTTGGCCAGAAGACTGGATTGTTTATCCCCCATGCAGACGAAGTTCAGAATCGGGACGCCTGGTTTGACGATCTCCATCGTGAATATGTACTCCCGGTCGACGAAGGCGAAGTATCCGCTCTTCTCCGGTGGCTGGCTATCCGCCTTCGGCGCCTGCCCAACCAGCGGCCTCGGGGGCCCCTGAGCCAGAAGCGCGACTGAAAGCATGAGTGCGAATCCCATATCTCCCCGCAGTCCTCGATTTCCACTCTGATCCCAGCCTTATTTGATACCATAGCAGTTTGCAGGTCTGAAGACGAGGGCTTATGGAAGCATCATCCTGGTTGATCGGAGGTCTGTTGTGCGCCGCCCTGGTGGCTCTCGGCGCTCCCCCCGGCGCCGGAGATCTCTATGATGTCGATGTCCGCCAACTCGCGGCTCAATGGGAAAAGGAGCGCATCTCGCCGCGTGATCCCTATTCGCTCAGCCACGGCGAGCTGAAGCGTCACTTGCAGAACCTCGTCATGCAGCACCCAGAAGTCCTCCGGTTAGAAACAGCCGGGCACTCTGCAGAGGGTCGTGAATTATTCCTCGTCACGCTCGGCACTGGCACGCAGGGCATCCTCCTCTGGTCGCAAATGCATGGGGACGAGCCTACCGCAACTTGCTCGCTCCTGGATATCTTCCAATCGTTCAGCATCCACCGGCAGGAGCCCTGGGTGGCCGACATACTGCGCAAGTACACACTCTTCTGCATCCCGATGCTTAATCCTGACGGAGCGGAGCGCAGGCAGCGCCGTAACGCGCAGGGGGTCGACATTAATCGGGATGCGCGGTTTCTGCAGTCACCTGAGGGTAGACTCCTCAAGAATCTCCGGGACAGACTTCACCCCTTCCTGGGATTCAACCTGCACAACCAGAACAGCCTGACGACGGTTGGCGACACAGGAAGAGTTGCCACCATCGCGCTGCTGGCGGTCGCCGCAAACCTGCCTTCCTCCGACAGTGCCCAAACAACGGACGCCCAGATCTTGACTAAGCAGATTACAGCTGTCCTCTACGATGCCCTGTCACCGTTCGTCTACGGCCATATTTCGCGCTATGACGAATCATTCAATCCCAGGGCGTTCGGAGACAACCTCACCCTCTGGGGAACACCCATCGTGTTGATGGAAAGCGGCGGCAGCCCCGCCGATCAACCTGACGATCTCACCGTAAAGCTGAACTACGTCGGCCTGCTTGCCACGTTGAACTCGCTTGCGACGGGCAAGATCAAAAACGCGAATCCGGCCGTCTTTGATTCCCTGAAAATGAACAGCGACAATCCGATTTTCGACATCATGCTCCGCAACGCCTGGATTTTTACGGGAACGGGCGTGCCTCCGTTTCGCGGGGATGTGGCGGTTCGGCGCGATGCCAGGGCGGAATCAGCGGGCGATTCGATTATTGCTGATCTGGGAGACCTCAGTGTATACAGTGCGCATAAAATCATCGACTGCACCGGCGCGCTCGTGACTCCCGGTCTGATCGCCTGGGATCGGCAGAGTTCCCCTCTATTGAGTAAGACCGGTGATGAAGGCTACCTTCGAATGGGCATCACCACCGTCGTCGAAACCGTCTCCCAGGAAGAACTGCTGGGCAACCGGCCCACGCCCGAAAAGTGGTTGCGCAGCCGGCGCGTGAACTGGGGATTTCTGCTGGCTGGCGAACCCAGGCAACCGAGCGCAGAAATGCCCCTTCGATTGGCAGAGTGGTTCGCGGCGGGTGGGCGCGGGTGGGTCCTCGGCGAAAATGCCGGCGTCTCCGATGAGGCCAGGAAAATCCCAGGCTGGTTTGGCTTCGATCTTGTCCTGCCGACAACTGCGGCTAGGTTCCAGGTCCCTGTCTCGCTCGCAGGGGAGCCCCAGGCAGTGCTTCCCCGCTGGACATCCGAGGCCGCCCGGCAGTTCCATATTCCGCGGCGCGGAATCATCGCACCGGGAGCGATCGCAGACCTCGTTATCTGGACTTGCACGTCAGGCGTGTCCCTCACGGATTTGAGAAACTTCAAGCCGAGTCAGGTTATCGTCAACGGGGAGACGGATTCGAATCCGCATGGCCGCTTCCTCGGCCGCTGACGAGAACCGCAGGCAGATGGCAGAGAGACCTTGAATTACTGCCAGCCGCCTGCTGCCTTCTGCTTTTCCCCCTATTTCCGGCTGAATGTGGCGAGACGCTCTACAGCCGAGTCCTGCACATATTCAGCCATCTTGCTTGTCACGAGAAAATTGTTGGCGATCATGGAAAAAGCAAGCATTTCGCCATCCGCGGTGCGCACATAGCCGGACAGCGACCGGACATTCGCGATGGATCCCGTCTTGGCATGCACATTGTTTTCCGCAAGCGTGCCTTTCATTCTCCCCGAGACAGTTCCGTCCACGCCTGCAATCGGCAGCGCGTCATAGAACTGCTGGAAATACCTGTTCCGGTACATGAATTTGAAGATGCGCACCAACAAGTCCGCCGTAATGAGATTGCGCCGCGAAAGGCCGGAACCGTCGGCATAGAAGTAGGTGCCCTTCTCAATCGCCATGGAATGGAGGACTGATTCGACTACCTCCCTGCCCCGGGCAAAGCTCCCGTCCGAAGAGAGCCTCAGGCCCAAGGTACGAACCAGGGTCTCGGCATAGAGGTTCTGACTGACTTTGAGTAGAGGCTTCACGATGTCGGCAAGTCTCGGCGAGGTATGTATCCACAAAGGTTTGAGTGATGGCGCGTTCCAGCCCCGCACCGCTCTTACAGCGCATCGGGACACGTCGACGCCCTCCTGCTCGAGGACAAGCTTCAACGCCTCCAGATAGTAAGTCGTGGGCAATTGGACTGCCACGGTCTGGGTCAGCTGGTTGCTCTTCAACGGCACGGTGCCCTTCAACACCACTGACTCCTTCCCTTCGGCGCGTTCGACTTCGATCCTTGCCTCAGCCCCGGCTGCAGATGTAACGATTCTGTTTGCCACGGACAGATATTTTTCCAGGGGCCGGATCTTGATATTAGCCGGACTGCCCTCCTGCTCCCCCGGTGAGATGTCGATGGCAACCAGATTTTCGTTGAACTGCAACGCGCTGACTGGAGCGGCATAGCCGTATGCCAGGTCGTCCCACTCCCATCCGTCGCCTAGCGCGTTCTCCTCGAACGCGGCTCCGTCTCCAATCAAGTCCCCTGTGATACTGCGAATCCCCTTTTCCTTGAGCCGGGACGCCCAATTCCTGAACGTGCGGAACGGATCCGCCTCCTGGAATCTGGGTGCGTTGCTTGGATCACCCGACCCGACGATAATCAGGTTACCCCTGAGGGTGCCATCGTCAATCGGGCCGTCCGCAAGAATCCGGGTCTCGTAGCAGAACTCCGGCCCCAAGCGCACGAGTGTCGCGGCCACGGTCAGAAGCTTATTGTTGGAGGCGGGCATGTAGAGCTGGGTCGGGTTGTGTTCATAGACGGGTTCAGCCCGATCGAGGGACCAGACTTCCACTCCCCACTGCGCGTTGGCGAAATTCGGATCCGCGAAAATCCCGTCAAGATCTGCACGCAGGAGCCGCAGCGAATCCGTTGGGCTCGAGGCAGGCGCCCGCACAGCGGTTCTGGCGGCACAGCCGTAGTGCAACGACAGGGCGCAGAAAAGCAGAACAGAAGACACCATGCCCCGAGTTCGTTTCATGGGTTTAGATTTAACCATAAGAAAGGGAACTAACGACTGACGATTTACGATTGACGACTGACGATTGAACGCGCAAATATATCGGTTCCTATCGACGGAGTCCAACCATGCGTCATGTGTCGATCCTTCTCATAGCCCTTATGATTTCTGCAATAGCGCCGTGTGCCCCGCCCGAAGGCGGCATCTATCCCATTGCTGTCTGGTACGGCGGGGGTAAGGCGCGGGCACCGATGCAGGAATCAGATGCCCCTGCCCATCGCGCCGCCTGGAAGAAAGATCTCGAGCAAATCCGGGGTCTGGGCTTCCCCGCTATCAAGACGTGGGTGGAATGGGCATCCTCGGAACGGCGGGAAGGAAAATACAACCTCGAAAACCTGGATCAACTCCTCGAGCTAGCCGACGAGGTCGGACTGCGCGTGATCATTCAGGTCTATGTGGACTCGGCGCCGGATTGGGTCGGCGACAAATACCCCGAAGCCCGGTTTGTAGCTCAGAATGGGGACGCCATTCCCTCGCAGGCTGCGCCTGGCTTCTGTACCGATCATCCGGAGATCGCACGGCTGGTGGCCTCATACTACCAGGAGGTGGCGCGGCACGCGGTCAGGCATCGTTCCCTCTATGCTTACGACCTCTGGAGCGAACCGCACATCATCAACTGGGCCATCATCAATTACGTTCCCGACGCCCAATTCTGCTACTGCCGTAACACGCTGGCCAAATTCCGCCGCTGGCTGGACAAGAAATACGGAGGACTTCAGGCACTCAACACCGCCTGGTATCGTGGCTTCGAGCGCTGGGATCAAGTGGAGCCGCCCCGCTTCGGAACGATCCTCAGCTACAGTGACTTCATCGATTGGAAGAACTTCGTCTCCGACAAGCTTGCGGATGACCTGCGTGCGCGCAAGGATGCCGTGAAGAGCGTTGATCCTTCCCACCCTGCGACCAGCCACGCGGCCGTGCCCGCCATTTTTACGTCGCCCTTCGACGGCGACGGCACGCCCGATGATTGGAAGATGGCCGCCAGTTCGGACTTCTACGGAACTTCCATCTATCCCAAGCATTCCAGTTCGACCGCTCCTTGGACAACTCTCAGGCGCTCCGGATCCATGGACTTCATTCGCTCTTCCGGCCTGCGCAACGGCGGATTCTATATCGGAGAGCTCCAGGCAGGATTCGGCACCACAGGCGTGAAGGTCGGGGAGCCGGTGACGTCCGAAGACCTTGAGGACTGGACCTGGACAGCCGTTGCCCGCGGGGCGCGCAGCATCAGCTATTACGCCTATTATCCCATGAACTCGGGCTACGAGAGCGGCGGCTACGGGCTCATTGAGCTCGATGGGACGCTGACTCCCCGTTCGCGCCGCGCCGGATCGATCGCTGCGCTATTGAACCGTCATGCGGAGTTCCTCCTGAAAGCCAAGCCAACCTCAGCGCAGGCCGCTATTCTCTACAATCCGTCCGCGCACCTTGTCGGCGGTGAGCAGAGCGGGGGGATTCGCGGTGGCGTGCGTGACTCCATGTTCGGATACTACCGTCCCTTTTTCGAACGGAATGTTCCTGTCGACTTTGTCCATGTCATGGACCTGGAAAAGGGAGACTGGGGGACTTACAGACTCCTCATCGTTCCCTACGCCGTGATGCTTTCGACACGCGCCGCAACGGAAATCGAGCGCTTCGTGTCAGCGGGAGGGTTTGTGTTGGCGGAGGCAAGAACCGCATGGAACAACGAGCGCGGCTGGGCGACCGACATTATTCCCGGCGGCGGTCTGGACAGGGTTTTCGGGTGCAGGGAACTGGAGGTTCGCCCCAAGGCCAAGTCGATGCTCTTGCTGAAATCCGCACTAAGACGGCAAGAGAGCAATCCCGCCCCCGTGGAGACTGCGGGAGCGATCTATGAAGAAGTGCTGCGGGTAACAAGTCCTGCGGCGAGGGTGGTGGGT
>DASQID010000270.1:0-3139 GCA_035631775.1 Acidobacteriota bacterium | reverse complement strand
CCCCCCCCATTTCAGGTTGGTCGGCCGTTCGTGTCTGGCCGTCCCAAGCCAACTCAGGAAGAAAACTAATGAGGAGATTAAGTAGACTGGTGTTCTTTGCTGGCTTGCTGCTGGCGCTCTCATGGCCGGCGCAGCAGGCGGCCGCCCAGGCCGTCTATGGCAGTATCAGTGGCACGGTCAAAGATACCTCAGGGGCCCTGGTTCCCGGAGCAACCGTCACCATCACGAGTGTCACGAGAAAGACCTCCGACACCGTTATGACTAACGAGTCCGGCTTCTACACGAAAGAACGTCTTCTCCCCGACGCCTATGAAGTCAAGGTGGAACTTGCGGGATTCAAGGCAGCCGTTGTCCCTTCGGTCAACGTCAGCGTCGACACCAACTCCAAGGTCGATGTCAGCCTGGAGGTCGGACAGGTGAACGAAACGATCACGGTCGAGTCCACCGAGGGACAGCTGCTCAAGACTGACCGTGCCGATGTGGCTACGGCTTTCACCGAAAAGCAGATCGAGGACTTGCCGATTCTGGACCGCAACTTCACTAAGTTCATCCTGCTCACTCCAGGTACGCAGACACTAAGCTGGCAGCACGCCGCAAGCGAGAATCCCCAGGGATCAACCCAGATCATGGTGAACGGCCAGCATTTCAGCGGTACCGGCTATCAGTTGGACGGGACGGAGAACCGTGATCCGATCCTCGGCATCATCGTCATCAATCCGAACTTCGAGTCGATCGGTGAGACGAAGATCACTTCGCAGAATTACGATGCCGAGTTCGGCCAGGCAATTGCCGGGGTTGTCTCCGTGCAGACGAAATCCGGCTCGAACGAGATCCACGGGAGCGTGTTCGACTTCCGTCAGAACGATGTCACGCAGGCTCGAAACCCGTTCTCACAATTCCAGCCGGACCCGCTCACCAAGAAGTTCATTCCCGACACCCTCCGAGATCAGTTCGGCGGTTCCTTTGGTGGTCCAATCGTCAAGAACAAGTGGTTTTACTTTGGCGATTATCAAGGAACCCGCAGCAAGACAGGAGGCTCGGTTTTATTGACGGTTCCCACTGCCGCCGCACGGACGGGTGACCTGAGTGCCTACGGCATCAAAATCTACGACCCCTCCACAACGGTCACGGATGCAAGTGGGAACCTCGTCAGTCGCCAACAGTTTTCGGGCAACCAAATACCTACTGCCCGCCTCTCCCAACAAGCGCTGAATGTCTTGAAGCTCATCCCGCTGCCCAACGCTCCCGGAGACAACAACGGTCTGAGGAACAACTTTGTCGGCGCAGGTGGCGAGGGCTTTGACAACGACACGTTTGACGTGCGCACGGACGGGCGGCTCAGCGACAAGCTCAACATGTTCGGGCGGTACAGCTTTGCCAACTTCAACCGCAATGGTCCAGCGGCATTCGGCGCCGGCGGTGGCCAGCAGATCGTGTCCCTCGGCGGAACCTCCGCGGTGCGAAACCAGAGCATTGCATACGGATTCGACTACGCGCTCTCACCCACTCTCCTGGCCGATTTCCGCTTCGGCTACTTCCGCTACCATGTGAACGTGCTGCCGGCGGACTATGGAACGACACCCGCGAAAGATGCCGGGATTCCGGGTCTGAACCTCGGGGACAATTTCACGTCAGGACTGTTTGCCGGATTTGTTCAGGGCGACCCCAACAGCTTTAACTTCGGTTACGGCTTGGGAGTGAATAGATGCAACTGTCCCCTCGAGGAGCTCGAAAATCAGTTCCAATGGGTGGGAAACGTCACCAAGGTCAAGGGGAACCACACCTTCAAGTTCGGGGCGGACTTACGCCGCGCCTACAACCTGCGGGTTCCCAGCGACAATCATCGCTCAGGTGAATTGACCTTTGACGCGGGCGACACGCGAGGGCAGTCGGGAGGCGGCATGGGCTTTGCGACCTTCCTGCTCGGCGATGTGACCCACTTCAAGCGTTACTATAGCCAGAGCACGGACGCCCGCGAAAGGCAATGGCGTCACTTCTACTATGCCCAGGATACCTGGCGGGTGACCCAAAAACTCACCATAAATTACGGCCTGCGTTTGGATGTCATCAACCCACAATCAGTCAACGCTCCCGGCAATGGCGGCTGGCTGGATCTCGCCTCGGGCAACATCATGGTAGGAGGCGTGGGCGGCATCGGCTTGAACGGTAACGTGCAGAACAGCCTGAATTGGGCACCGCGACTCGGGGTTGCTTACCAGGTGACTGAAAAGACAGTCGTCCGCATGGGCTATGGACGGAGCTATGACCTCGGTGTATTCGGCTCTCTCTTTGGCCACGCTGTGACCCAGAATCTCCCGGTTCTGGCGGTACAGGAACTCACAGCACCGTCCAATTTTGCCAAGGTATTCACCCTGGCTCAAGGGCCGCAACTTCCTGTCTTTCCCACGGCCGGCACAAATGGCGAGTTCCCACTGCCCAACGGTGTGTTCTCGCGCGCCCTGCCCACCAAGCAGCGCCTGCCCACCGTCGACGCCTACAACTTTACTATTCAGCACGAACTGACTTCCTCGGTATCGTTCGAGGCCGGCTACGTCGGAAACAAGGGCACGCACGTCTTCTCAGGGGACAACCCCGACGTGGACGTCAATCAGGCTACCCTGGTCGGGTATGGGACCATTCCCTTCAATAACCGGCGGCCGTACTTCAGCAAGTTCGGCTGGACCCAGGGAATCTCGTTCTTCTGCAACTGCGGCGACGATCGTTACAGCTCCCTGCAGACAAAGATCACCAAGAGATTCGGCTCAGGATACTCGCTCATGGCCCACTACACTTACCAGAGGGCTACAAATGAGAACAGCAGCTATTTCCCGTATAACGCGCTCTTTAACACAGGCCCCGCTGACTGGGATCGCGCCAGTGTGTTCGTGATCACTGCCTTGGCTGAACTGCCATTCGGCCAAGGGAAGAAGTGGCTCAATCAGGCCGGCCCCGCGAACTGGATTCTCGGCGGCTGGCAGGTAAATACGAACACAAGCATCGAAAGCGGACTGCCCTTCGATGTCAGTTACAACGATGCAGGTTCAGACCGGGATACCGGCCCGAATCGTCCAAACCTCGCTGGGGGGGCGGATCCATCGGCAGGTGGCGGCTCACAAACGCAATGGTTCAATGCGGCCCC
>DASQID010000269.1:0-8114 GCA_035631775.1 Acidobacteriota bacterium | reverse complement strand
GTTGTATCCTGCAAGGATCTAAGGCCGTCAACCGCAATATTTAGTCCCGCAACCCAGTCCGATGCCGCTCGAGAATCAGTTCTTCCCAACCTTACCCGGCGAAGCATTCTCCGTGCCGGGCACGGAGAAATCCCAAACGGAGAAAAAGATCGCCTCAACGTTCGGCGCAGGAACACCGGCGAACTCCTTTTGATCCTTTTTAGGATGCAGCACCAGACCGTATTCGCCTGGCACGAGTTCACTGGCCGGCGTCACATGAAGATGCCCGCGCCCGAGATTTGTGATCTTCACCAGTGTCTTATTTTTTGTTTTCGTGGATCGCGTGTCGTTCCCGTGCTTATCGAAGTTGTCTTTCGAGGTCTCCACCAGACGCCAGTTGTCTTTTGTCGCAATCAGCCTCACAATCACCGGTTCATAATTGTCAGGATCGATCCCGGGGATATCGGAAAACTCGATCTCGAACTCAGGCGAGCGGCCGGGAAGCACCAACGCTGAAGTCCGCCCCGGCAGGGCCCATGTGTAGGACACACCTGGCATTGTGGGAGCGCCACTTCCGACTGCGACTCTCGGTGTGGGAGCCCCCCCCATGCCGCCCGCCATGCTGCCCGCCATCACCATACCCTTGCCGAAACCCTTTAGGATGCCCCCTGCCGTTGAGCCTCCTTTGCCACTGCATTGAGCAATCTCGGTTGTCGAAGGTCGAAGAGGAGTCTTTTTGTCCCCGAGGATCAGCGTGACCTTCGCCAGTCTCGTGGGAGACTGCGCGGCTGGAGAGTTCATGATGGGAACTCCCATGGCGCCCACTCGCGGCGCATTGACATAGGTGACGGCAGGCGGCGCGGCCTGCGCTGCACGCGCGGCCGCGTTACGCTTCTGCGTCGCGGCCGCCAGCATGGTTTCAATGATCTTGTCGCTCACATTTGCTTTCTTCAGCGCCAGCAGGCCGTTCGGTGAAACGTCAAAGTTCACCTCATTGGCCCCGATGGCGGCGATGATCATGTCTTCGCCGAGTCCCCCGCTCACCATGAGCGCAACATCATCGTTCGTGAGCGGGACTTCCTTTCTCTCTTGCGCATTCAAGCCCACAACACATATCGCCAGGAGTGCCATCATCGTCATCATTCGTTGCAATCGCATCGCAAACCCCCTCTAGTATTGAACCTGAAATGACCAGACGGAGTTGAAGACCAGGCCATCGCCCGTGTTCTGGCTGACCCCGATGCCGGAAAACTTCTTCTCTTTATCCAGGGGCCGCAGCGCGATTGCGTACTCGCCGGGAGCCATAGCCGAACTGGCCTTCAATTCGTAACTGCCTGTATCGATCTTGCTTGCTTGTGACGGCACCCGCTCCTCCACAAAGGACGAGTACATTCCCCAATCCGTGGTCGTAGCCTGCAGCTCTTCTTGTTTGGCCTGGGTTGCACCTACCAGGCGGAAGTTGCTGGGCGTCGGCTCCAGCTTCAGCAGGACCGGTTCGTATTCGTCAGGGTTGATTCCAGGAATATTGTCGAAACGTACTTCGAAGGCCGGCTGGAGTGCGTGAATGACTGTCTCAGCTCTTTGGCCGCTGATCGCCCACACGTCGGTGACCGTCTGCTTGTGATGCGATGCAAACAAATGACCAGCCATCAGGGCTCCTGAGACCATCGGATTGGCCATCATGGCAGTGCTTGCCACCTTCGAGCTTCCCTTCATCACTCCGGCGGCCGCCACACTCTGTGTGATGCCCGCCATAGCCTGCGCAAGTGATCCGTCGGAGGCCAAAGCTCCCAGCGTGGACACCTTCGCCTTGGTCTGAACAATCTGCGTGTGTGCTATCGGCATCGGCTGCTTTCGCCCGCCCTGCAGCATGAGGACAGAAGGTTGACCGGGCACGGTCGGCGCAGACACGACCGCAGCGGCCTTGGCCTTGGCTGCAGCCTCCTCGGCGGCGGCGGAGGCAGCCTGTTGTGCAGCCGCTGCTGCGGCGGCAGCTGCGGCGGCATCAGCGGCTTTCTTGTGCTCGCGCGTCGCACTGATCATGGCATCGATGACTTTGGGCGGGACGGCGCTCTTCTTGAGCTGCAACAGGCCCGTGGCGGAGATGTCGAAATTCGTGTCCTGGGACTGGATGGCGCTGATGATGGTGGCCGAGTCCAGTCCTCCTTTGAACATAGAGATCACATCTCCGTTGGTGAGCGCTTTAGGCGCAGTCTGAGCGGCCCCCATCGTGGCGACCGCAACGGCAACGATAGTTGCAAGCAAGCATTTCCTCATGGCAAATCTCCTTACCTTTAGAAGTCGTGTCGAATAACCCGATTCTGTCTGGATAAGCGTAAAAAGGAGGGAAATTGGCTCAGGAGGCAAAAAAGATTTGTAGGTTGTTCCCGCCCACAATCTCATCAGACCGGTAGTGAGCTTTGAGATTCTTGGCGTTCTTTGCGCCTTCGCGGTGAGCTTTTAAAAGCACACCGCTGAGACGCGAAGAACTCTAAGGACGCAAAGAGTATTTCCCAGTGTCGGTAAATTGCAGGCATTGTCCGATTCTCAGAGGCGCCCGAGCATGGCCGTCCCGGATTTAGGATAAATTGACCTAATGTGTTGGGTAAGATATACTTCTAGCAATTCCTTGATCGATTCCCTTTATTGCCTCGTCCGGAGGCGAGTGTGAGCGCAAATAGTCCCCAGTACCTGACGGAACTCCTTGCCCATTGGGGTAAAGGAGACCAGAAGGCGCTGGAGGAGCTGATTCCTCTTGTCTACGATGAACTGCGACGTCTTGCCCGGCACTACCTCCGCAACGAGAGTAACGAACACACGCTGCAGACCACGGCCTTGGTTCATGAGGTGTACCTGCGACTGCCCCGTTGTCCCGAAACACAGTTTCAGGACCGTGCGCATTTTTTTGCTGTCGCGGCGCAACTGATGAGGCGGATCTTGGTTGATCGTGCGCGCGAGCGGCTCGCCCTCAAGAGGGGGGCAGGAGCGGTAAACCTCGAACTCGATCCTGCGTTGGGCCTGGCAAAGAAAGAACAAGTGAACGTGTTGGCACTGGATGATGTCCTGACCGCCCTCGAAAAACTGGACCCTCAGCAATGCCGCATCGTGGAGCTCAGGTTTTTTGGTGGCCTCTCGATCGAGGAGACTGCAACGGCGCTCGGGATCTCGCCGGCCACGGTGAAGCGGTCTTGGGCGGCGGCAAAGGCGTGGCTATACCGGGAACTGCGCCGCGAGATCCGCTCATGACCCCCGAACGTTGGCGGCTGGTCCGGCTCATTCTAGACCAGGCACTTGAGGTAGAACATTCCGCCCGACCTGCCTACCTCGACCAGGCTTGCGCGGCGGATCCGCCTCTACGTTCCGAGGTGGAATCCCTCATCGCATCCCTCGAACGGGCGGGGGATTTCCTGGAAAATCCTTCAGATACTCCCGAGGACTTCGGGGAAGCGTGGATTGGGAAGCGCATCGGCCGCTACCAGATCCTGGAGGAAATCGGGCGTGGGGGCATGGGGGGTGTTTACCGTGCCGTTCGTACGGACGACTACGAGCAACAGGTTGCCATCAAGCTGATCAAGCGCGGTTTGGACACCGACTTCATTCTCCGCCGATTCCTCACAGAACGACAAATCCTGGCCCGGCTCGAGCATCCAAACATAGCCCGATTGCTGGACGGTGGCGCCACTGAGGATGGCAGGCCATATTTCGTCATGGAGTATATTGTTGGAAGGCCGCTGCATGAGTACTGTGACCAGCAAAGGCTGAGCATCACCGACCGTCTGAACCTGTTCCGCACAGTGTGCTCGGCAGTTCAGTACGCTCACCAGAGTCTTATCATTCACCGCGACTTGAAGCCGGGGAACATCCTAGTGACTTCCCAGGGAGTCCCGAAGCTGCTGGATTTTGGGATTGCCAAGATCCTGAGCCCTAATCTCGACATTGCTTCAACCCTGCAGACGAACGCAGTTGTGAAGCTTCTGACTCCGGAGTATGCGAGTCCGGAACAACTGCGCGGTGAGATGACTACCACGGCCACCGATGTGTACTCACTTGGCGTGGTGCTCCATGAGCTGCTCACCGGGCATCGGCCGTATCGCTTCCCCAGCCGGCTTCCCGAAGAAGTTGTGCGGATCGTGACGGATACAGAGGCCCAAAGGCCAAGTGTGGTAATCAGGCGAGTGGAGGACGTGAGCGGTCATACTGGCGGCAGCGTCCAGTTGACCCCGGATGTCGTCAGCAGTACCAGGGAGGGGAGCCCGGCGAAGCTCCGTCGCCGCCTGGAAGGCGATCTGGATAACATCGTTCTAATGGCGCTTCGCAAGGAACCGGAGCGTCGGTACGGATCGGTTGAGAAGCTTTCCGAAGATATTCGGCGCCACCTCGAGGGTCTACCGGTCATTGCCCGGACTGATACATTCGCCTACAGGAGCAGCAGGTTCATTAAACGTCATAAGGCAGCAGTGGCGGCGGCCACCCTCCTGTTTGTTTCCCTGTTGGGTGGTGTCCTCGCCACCCTGCGGCAGGCGCACATCTCCGCAATTCAACGCCGCACGGCGGAGCAAAGGTTAAAGGACGTTCGCGCTCTGGCAAGCTCCAACCTGTTCGAACTCCACGACGCCATTCAACAACTACCTGGCTCCGCGGCGGCTCGTCACCTGGTCATCCAACGCGGGGTTGAATACCTTGACAAGCTCAGCAAGGAAGCCACCGGGGATCGCGACCTCATGAGTGAACTGGCGGTCGGTTACGGCAGGCTGGCCCGACTGCAGGGAAACTTCAGCGGGCCTGGTATTGGCGATTCTAAAGCTGCTCTGACAAGTTACCAGAAAGCCCTGGCAATTCGTGATTCGCTGGTTTCGAATTCTCCGGACGATTTCCGTATGGCCGAGGCTGAAGTGTCATTGTCGGGCGACTATGTGCTCTGCCTGCTCAAGACGGGCAAGACGGGAGAAGCCCTCCGGACGGCACAACACGCCCTGGGCATGGCGGAGGCGGTTGCGCGAAGCCTGCCCTATGATGCGGAAGCCCGCATCGAGGAAGTGCAGGCACACCTTCTCTTAGCCTCGGTGCTTGGAGGCAACGGTTCTTCTCCCAGCACTCGGGACATATCGGGAGCGATTGGGCATGACAGTGAGGCGATCAGGCTCCTGCAGCAGCTTGCGCCGGGAGAGCAAAGCCCTCCGGCGAGGCGAGCCGCCCTTACCGCGGATCTCTCGCTCGCGTTCCATCTCAGTAAGGCCCGGAAGTTCGCCGAGTCCGCAAAGGCATTCGACCAGCTCCTGTCGGTGGAGAAGGGGAACCAATCTATCGACCGTGTTTACACCCTCGCCCTGAATTGGCGCGGGATGATGCTCGAGCGCTTGGGAGATCAAAGAAAGGCGCTTGAGGACTATGAGAACTTGTTCCGAGTCACCCGATCGATCGCGGACTCAGATCCGCGCGACCTTGTGGCCCGGCTCGACTTTGATATTGCCCGGGCTCACATAGGCGTGCAGGGAGCCAGGCTGGGTGACAAGGCTGCCGGCAAAAAACTGCTGGATGCATCGGTGGAAGATGCTGAGCGTTTGCTCGCATCTGACCCGACCGAATCCTTCTACACCAGCCTGCTTGCCATCGGCTACTCCTATCAGGCGGAAATCCTCTCATCAATGGGCGATCAGAACGGCGCGCTGACTAGACTCTCCAGAGCGTTGGCAACAGCGGTCGCCACATCCCAGTACGATTCGGAGGACCTGGAAGCTCGTCTGAAGGTTGCCAAGATCCACGCAACACTCGGCGTCGTGCTCGCGAGGGCATTGCGCTATGCCCAGGCTCAACAGGAATTCAAATCTGCGCTGGAATCTTCCCGGGAGATCCTTCGGGCGCGCCCGCAGGACAGCGAGACGCTGTATCTATCTAAGATGGTCCGAAACAACGCCGCATCCCTCAAGCAATGCTCCGTCGGAACGGTCTGCAAGAGTGTACGGGATCTCCGACTGCCGACGTTACTCAATTGACCCGCATTGCCTGAGAGCAGAACGAGCGCAATGGGGTTCTGGGTAAGGACCGCGCGCACTCTCCACCTCGCTGCGCGGCGCTAACCCGTCCCTCGGCACGCATATCGAATTCTTGCTGAGTTCTTCAAAGCTCTCCTGCGAGCCTGTCAAGTCCCGTTGACATCACTACCTTTTGCCTCGCCTGAAGGCCAGGGTTCCCACCCTCCCTCATGGGGACACTAATTGGAATCAGTCAAAAAGGCGTTCTTGCGTGAGCGTGAGCCAACTCGTCTCGATTTTACGCTATTTGCATCAGAAACGGAGCAGCTCACGGCGCTTATCGGGCGCGCCAAGGACGACACCCTATGGGTCGGTCAACTGTGAAGTGAGGCATGTCGCTGAGGAATGCCATGAGCGCCAATGCGCAACGCTGCGACAAAAGTACTCGTTGGAACTATCCAAAGAAAGTGGGGTTGTATGAAAGACAAGTTCTTAACCGCGGTTCTGCTGTTGGGACTATTTGCGTCAAGGGGTGCCTTCGCGCAGAACCAATATTGTCTCCCGCATTTCGCAAACGGCAAATTCGGGACCGTAAGTTTTCGAACCACCTTCATCCTGTTCAACAACACGAATTCGCCCGTCCAGGCTGTGCTGGCGATCTCAGATGATGGCGGTAATCCACTGAGCACGACAATTGGCGGACTCGGGAGCGGGAGTCAATTCACCCTGAACCTTGATGCAGGGGCAACCAGCATCCTCCAGACAGACGGTTCCGGGAACGGAGCAGTGGGGGCTGCCAAGGTGACTGCAACGGCAGTCATCGGTGTTTCAGCGATCTTCACGATCTACGACGCAAACGGAAACTACATGACCGAAGCCGGGGTAGGAAGCTCTGACCCACTGACTGATTTCGTGCTTCCCGTGGACTCGACGGGGGCCTTTCTCACCGGACTGGCGCTATTTAATCCCGGCGATTCTGCTGCGGCTATCACTCTGACTCTCATCAATACGGATGGAGGTCAAGCCGACAGCCCGGCCAGCAAGTCCCTCTCGGCCGGTGGGCACACTGCATTCTTTGTCGCGGCGGCGGGACAGCTTTTTCCCTCGGTCACTAATTTCCGCGGCACACTGCGGGTTCGGAGTTCCGTCCCTATTGCTGCCCTGGTGCTGAGGCAATACCAGAACTCGACTCAGCTCTCGTACACATCCTTGCCGGCTGTACCGAGCACTTCGACCAGACTCGGGCTGAATCTGGCCCACGCCGCCAACGGCTCCTATGGAAGCATCAGTTTCAAGACTTCGTTTCTGATCTTCAACATCTCCTCAAGCGCGGCGAACGTTGTGCTGACCCTGACCAGAGACAACGGATCCGCGTTCGTGGTGACATTTCCCGGAAGCGGTCCCGGCACCGGCACAAACAACACCTTCAGTTTCACCCTCGCGGCCGGAGCTTCTGTCTTCCTGCAAACCGACGGTCTGGGAGCAGGAACTTCCGGTTCCGCGACCATCACGTCCGATGTTCCCATCGGGGCCTCGGCAATTTTCACGGTGTTCGACTCGCACGGGCAGTTCCAAACTGAGGCGGGCGTAGGTGACTCGCCAGTGTTGACGTCACTGACTATTCCTGTTGATCTCACAGGCTCCTTCGACACGGGAGTGGCGTTCTTCAACCCGGGAAGCGGGTCAACGGTTCTGAGCTTTACCTTGCTGGATTCCACGGGAACGATCGCGGGCTCCGGCAGTCAGCAGACCCTGGTTGCCAAGAACCACCTGGCGGTATTCGTTGACCAGTTATTCCCTGGTACGAAGAACTTCCGCGGGTCGCTGGCCGTCTCTGCCTCGGCAGGTGTTTCTGCGACCACGTTGCGCCAGAATTCGGTGAGCTCTTCTTACACCACCTATACGACCCTGCCGATTGCCTCTGGAACGGCCTCAGGAAGAGCCCAGGTCGCACTTCTTCTCAGTAAGACTGAAACCGGCATTACGGCAACCGGCAACTTGAGATTAGACGAGACTCTCTCCTCGGGATTCAAGCTTTCAGGGACCGTCACGGGATCAAACCCCAGTGACTCCAGTCAAGGCCGGAGCATTACCGCCAGTGCGGGCGGAAACAGCCAGTATGCCAGTATGGTCAACCCGCAGACCCACAAGTACCTGATGGTC
>DASQID010000268.1:0-3335 GCA_035631775.1 Acidobacteriota bacterium | reverse complement strand
GGCTACTTGCTTGGGCCCCTCCGGGGCCCGACCTGATGGGCAATTCATCGAGCTTCGCGACAGAAACTAACTAAGACCAATCGCCGGGCGTCTGACCCCCGGTCCCCGGCCCCTGATCCCTTTTCGTTTTGCACGGCCGGGCGCCAGCGGTCAGGCGCGACGCATCACCACTGAGAGGCATTTGCTTCGGAGAGAAAGTTATGCGGTGTGACGAGATTCAGGAACGGTTCATAGACCTGCTTTACAGCGAGCGCGGCACTCCGTCCGCCAGTCCCGAACTGCAGGCTCATATCGACTCATGTCCAGCCTGCCGCAGGGAGCTTGCGGAATTCAGACAGGTTCAGAGCAGTCTGCGCCTGTGGAAAGACGAACCTCCGCTCCGTCCCGTGGAGTGGCAAGGCTTCCGGGTTGCCGTCCCGCAGCGTAAGGTGTACATCTGGGCCGCAGTGCGCTATGCGGCCATTGCCGCCATGGTGCTGCTCGCCTTTCTGACTATCGCCGGTCCCGAGATTACGTGGGGCAAACAGGGCGTTACCTTCAAGACAAATCCTCCATGGGCTTCCAGAGCCGATTCCTATACCAAAGCAGAAACGCGTGAAATTATCAGGGCGGTCAGGGACGACAGCGAGAATCAAATGAACGAAGCCATGCACGTGATGGTGGATCAGCTGTTGGACACGATTGACCAGCAGCGCATTCTCGACCTTCGCCTGGTCCGGCATCAGACCGAGCAGAACCGGATTAAAAACTGAGTTCCTATATGTCGAAACCGAGGGTGAACAGGATGGATTACCCAACTCGCGCTTTTGCTTCAATCATAGTTGTGGCATTCCTGAGCGGATCGCTCGCGGCTCAAGGGCCGCGTCAGCCTCAGGAGGGCTCCAAGATACAGGTGGATTATGCCGCGACCCGTCGGGAAATTCGGAGTTTCGAGGTAATACTGGCGAACGTCATTAAGGCGACCTTCAGTTCGAGTCCTTTCGCCCTCGTCCAGGAGCCCAAGGGAGTTTATTTGCAGGGATATGGTGTGACTGTCACCTTCCTCATCAACATTCATCGGGCGGTGCTCAGGACCCCGTTTGGCGATGTGCGTCAGGGAGTTGAGGTGACGCCGGAGCTCAAGAAACGGCGTATTGCAGAATTGAAGGACAAGCTGATCAAGGTCTTACTGGACGATGGTGACAGTCTTCGCCAGCTGCGGAAGGAGGACTTCGTCACGGTCGTGGCTTTTATCGAAGACACAAACTTTCCTGACGAGCCGAATGAAAACAAGACCCTCGTTCTGAGCGTTCTGAAGAAGGACTTGGACGAGCTCGCCCGCAAAGACGATCGGCGGGCGGAATTCATACAAAGGATGAGAATCGTTGAGTATTAAAGTTGGTGCACTCAAATCGCGGAAACTGATCGGCCAGGTATTCCTCGAGCGCGGCCTTGTGGACGAAGAGGAGTTGCGCACCGCCCTGAATCTTCAGGCCGAATCAAGGGAGAAGCTGGGCAAACTGCTGGTGGACCTTGGATACGTTTCTGAGAAAGACTGCCTGGATGTCGTGTCCGAGCACCTGAATATACCAACTATCACGGGATCCCAATATCCAACGGTGCCTGTAATTGAAAACGTCCTTACCCACCGGTTCATGAAACAGTGCAAGTTCGTTCCGGTGGCGCTCGAAAACAACGTTCTGACGCTTGCCATGACCGATCCGCTGGATCATGCAACCGAGAACTCTGTCCATCAGTCGACCGGATTTCAGATCAAGGCGCTGCTGGGAGCCGAGAGCGAGATCATGGATGTGATCGAGAAGTTCTACGGTTCGGCTGCCAGCACCCTTGGCCGGATTATCGAGGGAATCGACGAGGACAGCATCGAAAACCTCGATGAGATAGAAGACATAGAACAACTGAAGGACCTGGCATCTGAAGCCCCGGTCATCCGGCTTGTGAACCTGATCATCTCGAAGGCGATTGAAGGGAGGGCAAGCGACGTTCACATCGAACCCTTTGAGAAGGACCTGAAGGTTCGGTATCGCATCGATGGGATCCTGCATGACGTCGAATCTCCCCCCAAGAAGCTGAAAGCGGCCCTGATCAGCCGCGTCAAAATCATGTCAAAGCTCAACATCGCAGAGAGACGGCTACCCCAGGATGGACGGATCAAACTGAAGGTTCTCGGAAAGGACATCGACCTTCGCGTCTCCACGATCCCGACGATGTACGGCGAGAGCGTGGTCATGCGAATACTCGATAAGAGCAACACAAGTCTCTATAACATCAGGAGCCTGGGCTTTCCGGAGGACTCGCTCAAGGACTTCGAGTCGCTGATACGGCGTCCCCACGGCATCCTCCTGGTCACCGGCCCGACTGGAAGCGGCAAGACCACCACACTCTACAGTGCGCTGGACACCATCAATCTTCCCGACAAGAAGATCATCACTATTGAGGATCCCGTCGAGTATCAAATGGACGGGGTCAATCAGATCCATGTCAACACTCAGATCGGTTTGACCTTCGCCTCGGGCCTGCGTCACATCGTCCGCCAGGATCCGGATGTCATCATGGTGGGGGAAATCCGCGATCTCGAAACGGCAGAGATCGCTATCCGTGCAGCGCTCACTGGACATCTTGTCTTCTCCACGCTGCACACGAACGACGCCCCGAGTGCCATTACCCGCCTCGTGGACATGGGGGCCGAAGACTATCTGATTGCCTCCTCACTGCTGGGAGTCCTGGCACAGCGCCTTGTCAGGGTTATCTGTCCAGACTGCAAGGAAGAAGTCTTTCCTGTGCCTGAGATGCTTGACGAGATCGGATTCCGGCGCGGAAACGGGCACCAACCCGACCGATTTTTTGAGGGACGAGGCTGTGAGAAATGCTCCAATACGGGCTTCATCGGCCGCCTCGGCATATACGAACTCATGATCATGAACGACGACTTACGCAAGCTGACAGTAGGGAAGGCCGACTCGAACCAGATACGCAAAAAGGCGATCGAGTGCGGCATGAGGCATCTGCGGGACGACGGCTGGCTCAAGGTCCGGCAGGGCGCCACGACGATTTCAGAGGTACTGCGCGTTACTCAGGAAACCTAGGTAGTTTCTGTCGCGAAACTCGATGAATCGCCCGTCAGGTCGGGCCCCGGAGGGGCCCAAGCAAGTAGCCGGGGGCGCGAGCCCCCGGATAGGATATTGCATAATGTAGAGCCCCGGCAGGGGCGAAAGGCCTTTGTATGCCATGTGTTATCTGTCGCCCCTTCAGGGCTCTGATCTTTCTTGACAATCCCAACCCCGGGCTGCGCTTCGCTTGCCCGGGGCTATTGGCTGGCGCCCCTCCGGGGCGCT
>DASQID010000267.1:0-3420 GCA_035631775.1 Acidobacteriota bacterium | reverse complement strand
TGGCAAGAGCTGCTCCTTCACGGTATCGATCTCGGCGAACATCCGTCGGCGGTAGCTCTGTGCTCTCATGATGAGCGATGACCTTTCCAGCTCAGGCGCCGAAGTCTTCCTTTCGGCTACCAACCCAAGCGTGACGCCATGGTTGCGGGTGGCGTTTTCCAGCTCCGGCAAACGGTAATCCATCCGGACCACAGCCGGATGGAAGAATCTCCGGAATTCCTCGGCCTGGTGGCTTTCGCGCCAGTACGTGAACCCCGCGTGCTCGGTGATGCTGTTTTCGACCACGAGATAGGTCACCCGGTTCTGGAGGTTCGCGGCCCAGGCAAGGACGCTTTCGACGCTGGCCGGATCAGACGTGACGATGCCGACAGCGGTAAAGAGAATACCGGCATTTTGGACGTCCTCGTACATCCGGTCAAACCAGTCGTAGGTGACTTGGCCCGAACCCTTACCCATGTCTGCAAGAATCACCGGCGGCCGGTCCATGAGGTAGTCCACAAAGCCGTCGAGCCCGGCCGGCGTGTGGATGTTCAGCTTGGGCGCTCGGCTGCCGTAAAAGTGCGCCAGAGATCCGCGCGCCTTGTTCTCGGTGTCGAGGTCCAGCAGCTGAACCTGAATCCGGTTGGAATCGAACCAGTCCGCCAGGGCAACCAGGAAGCTTGTCTTGCCAACGCCTCCTTTCCCGCCCATGGTTAAGACAAACTTCTTCCTACCGCTCCCTGCCTCTGGAAGTGCCGTTTCAGATCTGTCCATACTCCGGCCTCCCTTTGCTGAGCAAGTGCGTATGACTGTTCGCTAGAGCGCGCTCTTTGATCCAATCCTCGACCTCACTCTCCAGCCAGGCGGTCGCTGCCTTCCCGATCCGACGGCTCTGGGGAAAGCGCCCTTCGCGCATCATGTGCCAGATGGTGGTTCTGCCGAGGGGGATCAACTTCCGAAGTTCTTTAAATCGGAGGTACCTCATTTAGAATCTCCTGTGGTGCATAATTTGGTGAACACGTTTCGTGACTTTTCATCACGTACTGATGGGCAGGTCCCGAAGGGATTGCTGAATCCCAGCGCAGACCTCCCCTTTCACTAGACAAGGGCCGATAAAATGCCAAATACTCACCTCGCAAAATTCGCAGTCCTGGTTGTTGCGGCCTGATCAGTCATCTGGTGCGACCTTGTACCCGAGCGGCTCCTTTGGTTTTTCACATACAGTACGGCATTGATGGTCTGCCCTCGCCAATGAAGGAGGGCTCAGAGAGCGGACAACTTCCCTCTCTATCTTGTAAGAGCCCAAAATCGGCTCAAAACTTACCCGTTAACCGGCCAATACGTCGTTTTTCTCTCCATCCGGTTTCGGATGGTTTCGACCGTGTGATGGCGTTGAGCGATCCTGGAGTGCAACAGACCGTCTTTAAGAATTGGAGAATCGGATACAGCTATGCTCGGTTGGAATCAAGGCTCATTGGTGGCGTGCCACTCAGCATAGTGGAGACAGCTCTGATGAATCCAGCTCCGTTCCACCGGTTGAGCGCGAAACGGCCAAGGCAGGAAGCATTCGGAGGCTGTCGACGTCGTTTTACGGCTGGAAAAAGGCTGCAAAACTTGCTGCGGATTGCTACCCCTATGCTACCCCATGGCTTTTTTCGGATCTGGTTGGTTGCTGTAAATTATTGATTCTATTGGTGGAGCTGGCGGGGATCGAACCCGCGACCTCCTGACTGCCAGTCAGGCACTCTCCCAGCTGAGCTACAGCCCCACTCTGCGGCTATGTTTGACCGCTTTCTGTGCTCCGCATATGTGCTTCAGGCTGGCGTCTGACGTCCGGCAGACGCGCCAATCGGCGGAGCTTTCGCGATCTACGGGTGCAAAAGATAGGTGATCGCCGAAGAGTTTGCAAGCACAAACCGAGCCCGTACCACTGCAACGGCGCACCCTCCGTCGAAGCGGAACCGGATTCGATTAGCCCGGCCCTGCGCCTTGCGTCTGCACTTGAAGAACATATAAGGACTGGCTGGCCGTGATGAACAGGCGGTCTCGTTTCGGACCGCCGAAGGCGACATTGGCAGCTACCTCCGGCAGACGTATGCGGCCAACCAGCTTGCCCTGCGGGTTAAACACCAGCACACCGGCAGAGCCGAGCGGTGCGTTGGAGCTACACCAAAGGTGGCCGGTGACGTCGGCGCGCATTCCGTCCGGCCCGCAATGGACGCCGTCAACCATCATGTCGGTAAACATATGCTGGTTGGCAAGTCTGGTGCCCTGCACGTCGAAAACGTAGATCGCCCCGTTGCCGCCGGAACCTGTATCACCCGGCCCTTTGCCCGTGCTGGCGATATAGAGCCTCTTGTAGTCGGGCGAGAAGCAGATGCCGTTCGGATCGCGCAACTGGTCTTCCCTTACGACGATTTCCAATCTGCCGCTGGGATCCCACCGATAAGCGTTTGTGGGCAATTCGCGTTTTGTCTCGAGAGCACCTGGATCTTCCGCCCCGAGCTTCGGGTTAAACGCGCCTTTGGGGTTGGTCGGGCCCCCTGCGCTGTCCGGGTGGCCTTCGGACAGTCTGTCGCCATAGGGAGGATCCGTAAACCAGATACTGCCGTCCGGATGCGGCACCAGATCATTCGGCGAGTTGAGATGCTTACCTTCGAAGGAGTCGGCGATGACCGCCAT
Organism: Acidobacteriota bacterium; assembly: GCA_035631775.1. Taxonomy (GTDB): domain Bacteria; phylum Acidobacteriota; class UBA6911; order UBA6911; family UBA6911; genus DASQID01. The sequence continues at coordinate 759 of DASQID010000267.1, read as the reverse complement.
AGAGCCGTCATGCTCCCATCTCACGACACGGCGGTAATAGTGCTGCGCGGAGAGTTGTCGACCCTGGAAGTCAAAGGAGTTGCCGTTGCTGTTGAACGACGGGCGACGGAACACGGTCACCTCCTCGTTGTCCCAGATGTAGCGGTACTGCGTGTTGTCCTGGACATCGCTGAACACGAGGTAGCGGCCCTGACTCGACCAAGCCGGACCCTCCGCCCACTTGAAGCCCGTCCACAGGCGCCGGATCGCCGTGATTCCCAGCATCAGGTCATTAAACGACGGATCGACGACAATAATATCGGGATCCGGATAGATCGTGGGAGCCGCGTCGCGCCCCCACTCGCGAGGCGGGTTGCTTACAACACTCTGCTGCGCCCGTATTATGGCCGGACGGAGCATTGCGGCTCCCGCCATGGACGCAGCGCCCCGCAGGAAACGGCGCCTGGATGGCCGAGCCTGCGCACCATGCATCCGAACATGTACCATGGGCGATGTCCTCCTTCGACAATCATTCAAGTAATCAACCGCGATCCCGACCTGTCTCCGCGGCATCTTAACAGATTGATTCCCGGCACGACATAGTCGTGACCAAAGTGCCTATTCGAGAATCATTGGCGAGCATTTGACATTCGAATGGAGACTGGAGGCTGCGAGCCGTATAGGGTCCATGCAAAAATAACATCGCAATCAGGCTGAAAAAAGAGTCCTGTGGCACGGGTCATCAGGCCGGCGTGTCGCGGTCTTCGACCGCGACCGGGG
>DASQID010000266.1:0-3404 GCA_035631775.1 Acidobacteriota bacterium | reverse complement strand
CCCGCCCGCCGCCGCGCCCTTTCAGGCTGCGGCCCGCAGGCCCGCTGGCTTTGTTGCTCGCTCCTCACATACCACCCCGGGTATAGCTCGTCGCTCGCGCCTCGCCAGCGGGCCTGGGGGCCAGCAGCAAAATGTGAAGTTCTTCTTGCGCCAGCCCATAGCGTTCTCCACGGTTTGATCCAAATTTGATGTTAGAAGCCCCTCGCCTTCGTACGAGCATGGTGGCAGCGAGGTCGACGCTGTTGACGAGAAAAAACGTCTCGCACTACAGCTACAGGGCGCCGCATGTCGATGAACACAGCTGGCTAGGCGCTCCCGCGAGGATTTCTATCCATGTCCGTTTTACCGGCTCCGGTGGTCCGGTCCCTTGACGGATCCAAAAAGGACTCCTGATCGACCCCCGCTCCACGGGCGCCGATCAACCGGATCATGGAATCATCCACTTTGACCAGGGGCGTGTAACGCGGATGGTGGTGCTCCCTGAAAGGATCGTTTTCCCGCGTGTTATAGCAGCAAATGAGGGACCAGCGTGGATTCGGGCTGCCGTTCGGCGCCGAGCAGTGCAGCAGATTTGAGTGGAAAAAGAGTGCGTCGCCGGGCTCTGCCTCGAAGTGGAGAAGCTCGAAGTGCTTCAGCGCCTCGCGCACGCGCTCAGGATCCGCGCCCGTCTGCTCCCCATATCGGCCATGGTCGATGCGTCCCATGCGGTGGGAAGCCTTCAAGAGCTGCAAGCAGCCGTTTTCTTTCGTAGCGCGGTCGACAGCGATGAGACAGCTGGCCATATCAGGCAACAGGCAACCGTTCTGGTACCAGTAGCCGTAGTCCTGGTGCCACTCCCACGCTCCCCCGACCTCGGGCTCTTTCAGCATCATCTTCGAATGGTAATGATAGACCTCTCCACCGAGGAGTTGCTCCATGGCGTCCACGATTCTGCGGCAGCGCGCGATCATCCCGTAGATGTCATTGCCCGGATGATTCCAGAGGGAAAGCTTGCTTTCACGGCCCGCGCTGTCCTTGACCGGGAAGTTGTGGCCCAGCATTCGGTGGTCTGCACGTGCCGTACTCAAGAGCAGATCCATCTCATCCTTCTCGAAATAGCCCCTGCATATGACGTAACCATCCCTGTGAAATTGCTCAACCTGCCCGTCTGTCAGCGGCGGGGTATGCATTGCAGAACCTCCTTCGCAATGACGTCAGAAATTGACGATTTACGAATTACGATTAACGATTGAACGTGCGGCAGGTCTTTCAATCGTCAATCGTAAATAGTTAATCGTCAATCATAGATCCTCACCGCTCGCCCTTGGATAGGCCCACCGATGGCGGTCGAAGTCCCCAGCAGGACTCGAACCCCGGTTGGAGACAGCATGGGCAGCACCCTCGAGACGGCGGATCAGATGATCTGCCTGCACTCCCGCCCGAAGGAACAGAATCCCGGCGAACAGCAGGAGCAGGTACACTACCGATCCGATAACCCACCACATTGGTTTCCACCCGATTGTATTCAGCATGATCTTCAATGGGAATCAAGTAAATCCGTAAAACTACCCATTCTCGGCGGCCTCGGACCGACCACACTGGATGCCTGGATACAGGCGGTTCCATAATCTTGGCTGGCACCATGAATGCAAAAAATGCCTTCGTCTCTCCCAACCCCAGAGGCCTGTCTGCCCCACGATGGCCGCAGTGCACTTTGGTCGCGGCCTGCGGCACCATGTGATTCTCGCTCGCCTATGATGACTTGCACCCGATATGGGGTTACAATAGCAACACCGGGCTGTGCTGCGCCGGATCCTCGAACACGTTGAGCCACACCCAATCGGCCCTGCCGGGCAGTTTCCCAAGGACGGACTTCGCCTGAGGGTGATCTGGACGTTGTTGGAGGTAAAACTGGAGGTAACGAGATGAACTCAAAAATACTCAGAATCCTTATATCAGCAGGTTTATTACTCTGCTTAAAGATCCCGACCCTTTCTGCTGAGGCAGTTTTCACGGTGTCGGCCTCCTCGGCCATTGGCGCGGATATCGGAGTTACTGAGCTTACGGGCCGGGTTATCCTCACCGTGAGTTCCGGGAGCACAGTGGCGGCACCGTTTGTGATTGACTATTCGGCACCAATCACCAACAACGCCGCATCGGAAATCTCCATCTTGGGAACCGGAGGGTTGGTGGGAATTGCTCCCTCGCCGGCACTCGACCGGACAAACAACAGGATTCGGATTGATGTACCTGAAGGAGGCGGTGCCGGCAGCACGATCCAGATCACGGGCGTGCGGGTTTCGTTGGTGGGTCTCGATGGCACGAAGGTGGCGGCGACGATCAGTTCCCCACTCCCAACCGGAAACAGTATCCTCGCCGAACAGAGGACGGTGGTTGTCATCAACTCTGTAATGCAACCGCTTGTCGTGGACCTCGGAAACAATCCGATCAAGATCCCCAATTTGTCGCACGACACCGTCGACACCTCCTTCCTGATCACCGAACAGTATGCAACAGCCTTTACCAGTGCGGTCGGCAATTACGGACAAACCACTGCGACGCAGGTTCGGATTAATCCGTTCCCTTCGATACCTTCCGGCGTGACGCTTACCTTCGCGGCGACCGCCCCCTCTGCAGCAACGGGGGCGGTATTTACTACGACGTCCGGCCAGGACGAGACTGTGCCGCGAAGCGATGGAACCACCTCGGTTATTTATCAGTTCACGGGAGCCGGAGGCAGCGATAATTCGATCGAGTCTTTTCGATTCAATGTGACCGCATCGATCCACCCGCCTGCCGGCACGGGGAGCATTACCTTTCAGGCGACTCTGTTGCCCATCGGAATTGCGGTCCCGAATTCCCAATCTCCGTCAGTGGACATTCCCAGGTATATAGAGCGTCCAGTGCCTGACGAGGCTGATCTGCAAACAGATACGGTTCGATTGGCATTCCCGTTCCTATCCCAGAGTTTCAGCGGGGCGTATACGGGCATTGCACTGACAAACCCGATCCCTTACCGGGTCAAGGTGAGCCTCACGGCTTATGATTCAGGCGGCAATCTCATCTCCGGTCCCGGAATAACCAATCCGGTGGACCTGACCATGCCGCGCAGCGGGCAGTATGCAAAACTGGCCAGCGAAATTTTCGGGCCGACATTCAACTCTTCGACGGCAGGCACCATCGTGGCTCAGGGAAAGACGTCCGATCTGCCCGGCTTCTATCTTGCGGGAGGGACCATCGCGGGGAAAGGCTTAGACGGGGCGACTGCGGGATTTTCATCGGTCGCGAGGTGGGTATTCCCCACGGTGTTTCATCAGGGGCCTTCTCCTACGACAGTCCTGCAAATGTTCAATCCTGGAAGCGAACCTGCCAACGCGCTCCTCAAGCTTTACGACTCCACCGGTTCCTTGAAATCCACCACCAGC
>DASQID010000265.1:0-5765 GCA_035631775.1 Acidobacteriota bacterium | reverse complement strand
ACACGAGCAGGGTAGCAAACACCACGGCCAGAGAAATGCTGAGAATGAAGGCTTTGACGTTGCCCAGCATGGCAATCCAACCCAGTTGAAACGCCCGCTCACTCTCCGTCTTGGTCGGCCTAGGTGAGTTGCGAAATTCTTCGTCGACCTCCTTCGCCACCTTCGAAACGGCTTCCGGTGAATCTGCCAATACTCCATAGAAGCCGACCTGGCCTTTGATGGCCGTATATGCTTCCTCGAGATAAACGTAGTTGAAGTATATGGACTCCGTTGGCTGTGGGGCGCTGAATATTCCGCGGATTGTCAGCTCGAGGTCCACTGGGAATATTGTTCCCTTGATGAACAGCCGGTCGCCGATCTTCCACCCGTGCTTTTTTGCCAGGCCGCTGTCCGCGATGCAACCGGCCCGATCCCTCTGCCAGGCTTCCGCCTGGTCCTGCGGAATCTGGAATTCGGGATATACCTGCAACAATTCCTGTGGGTCCGTTCCGAACTGCGCAAAGAAGTTCTCCGGTTTATCGTCCTTATATTGGCCTCCAAACCAGGTTTGATTGACAACCCGCCTGACTCCAGGGAGTGCACGAATTTTCTCGCGGTAGTAGCCTGGCAGAAAGAAGACCAGAGACACCTTGTGTCGGGTAATCAGCCTCTGGGCGGACTGAACGGTGCCTTGATCAATGAAGAAGGCCCGCCAAATAGTCATCATCAGTGTGAGCAGAAGCAGCGAGAATCCAATGCTCAGCAAAGTCAGGATGCTGCGGCGCTTGTTGCGGAATGCGTTCTTTGTCACAAAGCGAGTCAGTGTCATGGTTTAACTCCAGCAATAGACCCCAACTCCCGCTTTGGACTGGGGGGCAGCTGCTGCGGGAAGCCAGATGGTTGATTTTCAGGCTATTCCTGTTTTCCTGCTCCTTTCCCACTCATGATCCATCAAGGATTCCGCACTTGTCCAGACCGATCTTGAGTCCTAGAACCGTAGTCTCCCACGGACGCAAAGTCAAGATTGCGCCTGCCCCAAGCTGTCACAGGCCCTTCTGCGGCAGGTTCCCGAGGGAATTCAATCGAGCACGCCTGGAAGGCGGACTTTGGGTGGGGCAGAGCGTCAAGTCCGTTTTATGTGGAAGGAGCGAAAGCGGCGTCATGCCGCAGCGCTCCAATGAGCCAGCGGCGCGCGGCCGAGCTGACTCGACCTGGCTGGCTGTTTCGAAAAAAATCGGGGATTTCCCAAACGCCCGATTTCCCGCCCTCGATTATCGACGGGTTAGCGAAGCGCGAGTGGACTATCCCCGGTTTCCTTCACACGCAGAAGATGCAACGGCTCTGATTCTGCTCTGCGGACTCAAACCAGTGTCACAGACTCCCTCGCATTGATTGTCTCGGGGAGTTTCACGATGGTGCGGAGACATGCTCCAGCGCCGACGCAGGTTCCTTCGTCTCTTCCTTCTTACTAAATGGAAAGGCTACAGCCGCAGAGAGCACATCTACCCTCATGTCGAGGGGAAGCCGGGAGACTGCGAGAAAACGTCCGTTTGGAAAGACCAGGGCATCGCGGCAGTATAGGGGATCCAAGAAGATCCGGGCGAGGAGTGTCCTTTGGGGCTTTTCATACACCTCTCGGACCTCTGCCACAGCCTCGGAACCAATCCGGCGCTCCGCCTGCAGGTCTTCCGGCAAATCGTTGAGTCGCAGATTGCATCTGTCCGGGAGGCACACCACCACTTGCGGATCCTGTGGTGACACCAGCCACCTGACAGGCTGGTTCGGAATCTCCCGAACTACCAACTCTTCCCCCTCGACAGCCCGCCGCGAGGAAAGCCTTTCAGACTGGCTATACCAGCACATAGTACCTCCTTTAAATCAAATCACGTGGCACGATAAGCGCCGACCTCTACATGCCTTAGGGCATCCCGACGACTCGGGCCTTTGGGGGTGAACTTGAGCTCTCTCGGGGGGAGGTCCTTCGGCATCTCGAATTTCAGCTGTGCGGCAGGCTAGTCAATCCGGGCCTGATCGAGGTTGCCCTACGACTCTGAAATAATGATAGCGGGAAAGCCATAAAGGATACCTAAGGGAGACATGAACAGTTTGTTAGCAGGTTCATGTAGGGAAGTTGCCCTCGTGAATTGTGGGAAGGATGTCCATTCTGCGGCAGAGGAGTGTAAAGGATCAGTGGCGGGCGAACGTTGGTGACTCCCGTATCGAGTTCGCCCGATTCCGGGTAATGCTCTGCTACTGTGTTGCAGAGCATTACCCGATTCCTGCATTTCTTGTGCGGGTGGAGGAGGTGTGCTAGTCTTCTAGGCTATTGCACATAGGAGGATGTCCCGGTTGGAATTCCGTAAGTCGACAGTTCGAGAGTACTTCGAGTCCATCGTCATCACCGCCGTCATTGCGCTCTACGTTACTACCTTCGTCGTTCAGGCTTTCAAGATTCCAACCGGCTCCATGGAGTCGAATCTCCTGATCGGCGATCATCTGCTCGTCAATAAATTTGTCTATGGCATTCATTCGTCTTCAGGCTTCCTTGACAAACTGCTTCCTTATAAAGACCTGAAGCGCGGCGATGTGATCGTGTTCAAGTATCCCAACAGCCCCGAGGTCGCATATGTAAAGCGGCTCATCGGGCTGCCGGGCGAGAAGCTGGAGATGATCGGAAGGACCATCTATATCAACGGGCAGCCGCTCAAGGAGACCTACACACAGTACATCGATCCGGGCAGCATCTATGAGCATTTTGGCCCCTTTTACATTTCGCCTGGAAACTACTTCGCGATGGGAGACAACCGGGACAACAGCCAGGACAGCCGCTTCTGGGGTTTCGTCCCGAGAGACCACTTCATCGGTAAAGCGCTGATCATCTACTGGTCGTTCGAGACGCCGCGTGACGAATACCTGCAGACCAGTGTTTCCGACCGCCTGAAGCAGTTTACCGACGTCTTCATGAACTTTTTCACCAAGACTCGCTGGCGCAGGACGTTCAAGGTCATTCGATGAACCGTCCCTGCAGGCAGCATGTGCCTGATCGCCACTCTCCTGCAAACTCAACCCCCAAGGTCGCGGGAATGCTGGTAGTGCGCGCCGTCGCCGGCCTGATTGCCGCTTTGGTTTTGGGTGGGGTTGCGGCGTCTCAGGAAATTTCCAGGGCCGCGGCAACGAGCTGCGGCGCCAAAGTCGACAAACTCGAGGTGTTCGCCGCAAGCGCGGCTCCCGGCAAGAAACAGACCACGCGCTTCACGCAACAGGAAATCAACTCCTATCTGGCCCTGGACCTCAGCTCCAAGTACAGCCCGAGTCTGAAAAGCCTGACGTTCACGTTCGAGAACGATCGACTCCAGGGCGATGCTGTAATTGATTTTGACCGCCTGGGAATGAGTGCCTCCAGGCTCCTGACCAAGCTCATGGCCTCGATGCTCTCCGGCACCCACAGGCTGAGTGCGCGGGGTAAGATCATTGCTCAAGGCGGGAAGGCGCAGTTCCAGCTCGAAGACGCGAAGTTCGACAATACCGGTTTGCCCAATTTTTTGGTGGAGGAGATCATAAGCGCCGTCGGCCGCAGACAAAGGCCTCCGTTTGACCCGATGCAGCCATCGCAGATGCCGTATCGCATCGAAAAAGTCGTGATACGTGTCGGCTATATCATTGTCTATCAGTGAATGCGCAGCTACATCCTCGGCGTCCGGGCAAAAGATAAAGCGCCAGTCTCAGCGCCTTGGCGTCTCGGCGGCAGCTCCTTCGCAGGCCTGCCCTCGATTCTACTAAAATGTGTTAACATAGCGCTTTCTGATGTTTGGCCATATTCTCACTTGAGGGTGTTTCCACGATGGACTTGAAACAGTTCAACACGCGCTTGGGGAAGTGCGCTTCAAAAGAAGAGAAGATCACGCTCCTGGACGAGCACGCAGGCGAATTGTTCGAGAAAGGAGACTTCAGCCAGGCAGGCAAATATTATTCCGAAGCGCTGAGGCTCGAAAAACAGCCGAATGTCCGCGCTTATTTCGCCGGCCAGGTCGGGATCTGCCATTACAACGCCGGGAACGATCGAGAGGCGCTGCAGAACCTGTTGAAATCGGCACGACTGTTTGAGCCCGACAAGGCCGAGTTCATGCCCGACATGTACGGCTTCGTGCACTTCCACCTGGGATCGCTTTTCGAATACCACGGCAAGCTGGCGAAATCGCTGGAGGCCCGCCGCATCTGCGAACAGTACCTCGACAGCCAGGAAAAGGACACCAAGTGGATGCTCTACGCCGGCATCAGTCGCAGTTATGAGGCATTGGGAAAGCACGACGACGCCATCAGGTATTCACAGAAGGCCATCCAGGTGCTGAGCGACAACGATCCGGGGCTCACATATCTCTACGAGAGCATGGGAAACAACTACATGAGCCTGAAGCAGTACCAGGAAGCCATCAAGTATTTCTCGAAAGTGATTGAACTCGACCCGAAGTTCGAACGGCTTGACGAGATCCACCTGAAGCTGGCCGACTGCTATCAGCAACTGACCAACGATAAAATGGCGCTCGAAGCCTACGGAAAGATCCTGGATCTGAAGCAGCTCACGGGTAAGCGCGAGAATCTCACCTGGCTTTACATCAAGATTGCGCACTGTCATTTTCGCCTGGAGCAATATGAGAAGTCCCTGCTGGTGACTCTAGAGGCGCTGCGACGACAGCCGCGCAACAGGCTCGAGCAGGTGGAACTCCGCAGCTACCTGAGCAACAACTACTACGAGCTCGGACGTTACAGGGAAGCGGTGCTCGAAGGCGAAAAGACCCTGAAAATCGTCAAGCGCTTTCCCAATGACCAGCTTTTCTACTTCCGCCTGGCTCTGAGCTACTACAAACTCGGCGACAAGAAATCCTTCGACAAGTACCGGGTCCAGTGCCGGAAGATGTTTCGCGATGACGGCTGGAACAACTATCTCGAAAAGCTGGCATCTTCCCGAAAAAACTCCGACTCGGAGGCCTGAGACACCCAACCGTGGATCGAGATGCAGAAAGCGGCCCGTCGCATCGTGGAGAAACTTCGCCTGCACGGACACGAAGCCTTTTTTGCCGGCGGCTGGGTGAGGGACTTTCTCCTGCGACGGCCCGCAAGAGACATCGACATTGCGACCAGCGCGCATCCGGATGAAGTGCTACGCCTGTTTCGCCACGCGACGGCAATCGGCGCACAGTTCGGCGTGGTGCAGGTGCGTTCGTATCGGCGGCCGTTCGAGGTGGCTACGTTCAGGAGTGAAGGAGCCTATCTCGATGGCAGGCACCCTTCGTCGGTCGCTTACTCGGGTCCAAGGGAGGATGCCCTCCGCAGAGACTTCACTATCAACGGCTTGTTCTATGATCCGGTCGCCGGCAAAGTAATCGATTTTGTCGAAGGCAGACGAGACCTCCGGCGGCGCATCATCAGAACTATCGGCGCACCCGGCCAACGCTTTGAGGAAGACAAGCTGAGGCTCATGAGAGCCGTCAGGCTGGCTTGCGCTCTCGATTTCCAAATAGACGAGGAAACATGGAAAGCTATTCGCCGGCTCGCCCGGGAAATTCTGCAGGTGAGCTGGGAGCGGGTGCGCGATGAGCTGATCAAGATTCTGACGGGGCCCGCGCCGGATCGCGGCCTGGAACTTCTGCACGAGAGCGGCCTGCTGGCGCACATACTTCCCGAGGTGGAGGCAATGCGCGGAGTGGAACAACCGCCGGAGTTCCATCCGGAAGGCGACGTATTTGTGCACACAAAACTGGCGCTCGCACTGCTTCGAAATCCTTCGC
>DASQID010000264.1:0-5587 GCA_035631775.1 Acidobacteriota bacterium | reverse complement strand
CCACGCGCGCCGGGCTGATGACCGGCGCCACAGGGCCTTTCTTTCAGCCCAAATGTGAAATTATTCTTGCGCCGCGCATGCCTATCGCCCGTTGTTGCTCGCAACGGGTCACTGACCCGTCGCCATAGGAATCCCCCGAATCAACGTGTCGGGGTCGGGGTGATAATTCACCGCGGAGACGCGATAAACGCCAGAGCGTCAGATTGCGGATCATTCGTTTCTCAGCGCGACCATCGGATCCACCATCGTAGCCCCACGCGCCGGAATGTAGCTTGCCGGAAGAACGACCACTGCCAACAGCAGCGAAACTGCAGCCAATGTCGCAGGGTCCAACGGCTTCACGCCAAACAGCAGACTCGACAAAAAGCGTGTGACGGCGAGAACCCCGATCAGTCCGGCTGACGTGCCGGCGAGCGCCAGCACCAGGCCCCGGTGCACGACAAGTCGCAGCAAATCTCCACGAGCCGCCCCAAGCGCCATCCGAATCCCGAATTCGTGTCTGCGTTGCGCGACAGAAAACGAGATGAGTCCATACAGTCCGATCATCGCCAGAGTCAGGGCAAGGGCCGCGAAGCTGCCTATCAGATGCGAGGGAAATCGACGCATGAAAATAGCCGAGGATTGGGCAACCATCTGGACCATGGTCTGCGGCTCGATAAGGGGCAGCTCCGGGTCCTCAGCTCGCAGGACGCCGCGGATTGGAGTGATCAACTCCTCTGCTTTTTCGGAGGTGCGCACAACGCAATTGAAGTAACCGTCCGGGTTCTGCTCGAACGAGGTGTAAATAATGGGCGACATGGCTTCATCGAGCTGGTCGGCGTTTTCGTTCCCCACCACCCCGACAATTTCGATGAAAGGATTTTGAGACGAATATGTAAAGCGAATGCGCTTTCCAACCGGATCTTCGCTGCGTCCATACTGTCTCGCGAATGCCTGGTTGACGATAGCCTTCCGTGGCGTCTCTGTCGTGTCGGCGGGCTCGAAGAGGCGGCCTTCAATCAGAGGAATTTTCATTACGTCGAAATAGCCCCCCGTGATCGTGCGGATGTTGCATTCATCCTCCTGTCCCCTTGCCGTGGGCCGTCCCTCGAAAACAAAGCGAACGGTGTTGCCGCTCCCGGTCAGGGGGAGTCTGCTGACCGTGGCAACGCCCAGGACCCCGGGCAGATTCCTGACCTGCTCGGTAAAATTTTTTTCGAAGCGAAGCGCACTGGGATCGTCTTTGTAGGAGGTGGAGGGAAGATCGATTGAAAAAGTGAGCAAATTCTCCATCCGGAATCCCGGATTTGTGTTCAGGAGGGCCGCCATGCTTCTTAACATCAGCCCGGCGCTCACAAGCAGCACCAGCGCGAGGCCGATTTCTGCCGTGACAAATGCGTCCCGCAGGCGGGAGGTACGTCGACCGGCAGTGCCCCGTGTCTGTTCCTTCAAATTGTCGTTCACCTCCACACGGGACATCTGAAGCGCGGGCGCCAGGCCAAACATGATGCCGGCGGCGACAGCCGCGAGAAAAGTGAAGGCCAGCACCGGCATTTCCATCCGGACCGAACGCAGGTACGGCATTATCTCCAGCTGCGCTTTCGGAACACTCGCCAGCATCAGACGGACAAACCATTGCGACCCGACCAGACCCAGTGCACCGCCTCCCAAGGCCAGCAGCACGCTCTCGGTCAGGAACTGCTGCAGCAGCCGGGCGCGTCCGGCCCCAAGCGCCATCCGGATTGCAATTTCCTTCTTGCGGCTCAATCCACGGGCGAGCAAAAGGCTCGCGATGTTGCCACAGGCTATCAACAACACGAAGCTGACCGCGCCGGACAAAATAAGCAGCAACGGTCGGATCCGGCCGACGATTTGTTCGCGCAGCGAGCCCATGACGACCCGCACGGCACCATTTTCCTGAGGATAAGCTGCCGACAGGCGTGCATTAATTGCCTGCATCTCCGCGAAGGCCCGTGGGAACGACACATCCTGTCCGAGGCGGCCGATCACTCTCAGCCAGCGGAGATTCCTGCGGAAGGCATATTGCGGATCGGGATTCAAGGGAACCCAGAGCGGAGGAGAATCGGAAGGCGCGAATTCGAACTCTTCAGGCAGCACTCCGATGATGCTGAAGATCTCGCCGTCCAGGCGGACGGTTTGCCCGACCGCCCCTGGACTGGACCCAAAACGCTCCACCCAGAATTTATGACTTAATATGACGACCTTCGCGCCGTTCGGTCCATCCTCACCCGCGACGAAATCCCGTCCGAGCGCGGGCTTCACACCCAGGGTGGCGAAAAAATTCGCCGTGACCCTCGTTGCCAGCAACGTTTCAGGCGATCCGCCGCCGGTAAAGGTGAAGGCGCCCATGCCATAGCCTGCCAGCGGCCGAAGGCTATTTGCCTGGGCTCTCCAGTCCAGAAAGTCTGGATAGGAGGCGTCCGTGGCGCGATCCGCGCCTCGTGATTCGGAAAGGGTCACCAGTTGTTGGGGTTGACGATAGGGCAGGGGCTTCAGCAACACCGTGTTGATGACGCTGAAAATGGCCGTATTGGCGCCAATTCCGAGGGCCAGGGTGATCACGGCCACCACGGTGAAGCCAGGATCCTTGCGGAGCGTTCGAAGCGCAAAGCGAATGTCCTGAGCGAGAGCTCCGACGAGGTTCCTCCGCTCCGCTCCCCACACAGGAGGCTCCGTCGGGACCGTGCGCTCGACCCGCTTCAGCCCCCGAGCCAGGGCGTCGCTGTGGCTCAACTCCTCGAGGGCTATAGCCGTTGCCTGGCCTTCCGACATGCCGCGGGAGCGCAGCTCCGCATAGCGGTCCTCCAGGTGCTGGGAGAGCTCCTCAATGATTTCAGCCTCGCGGGTCGCCTCGAGTTTCAGGCTCGCCAACCTGTTCCGAATCTCAGTCTTCCAATCAGGCACCTTCAACCCCCGTGATGCGATTGATCGCCAGTACAAATTCCTGCCAGCCCCGGCGCTGCGCGGCCAACACCTCGCGTCCCTCCGCTGTCAGACGATAGTAGCGCCGGCGGCGCTGTCCGGCCTTTTCCACCCAGCGGCCCTGAATCCAGCCGCGCTTCTCCAGCCGGTAGAGCAGCGGATAGAGTGACGCGACATTGAAGCGCAGCGCTCCGTCCGATCGCCGCTCGATCAGCTTGCTGATGTCGTAGCCGTGCCGGGGCTGGTCCTCCACGAGTGAGAGAATCAACAGCTCGGCGCTGCCCTTCTTCAACTCCCGGTCGAACATTGCCGAATTTATATGTGTCATAGAAATATATTACTCAGAAACACAATAGCCGTCCAGAAAATCTACTATGCGCGTTCCTTCGCGTCTTTGCGTCTTTGTGATGGCTTTTTTTAAAGCCGCCGCAAAGACGCAAAGGCGCCAGGATGGACTTTGTATCCTTGTCGAAGTGTCTTTACAGGGACCGTTTGAAGAGCAGGGTGGCGAAGGTCATCATCAGGTGGGCAAACACGACCAGGAACGACAGATCGAAGGCGATGGCCCCGAGGCCGGCGTCCTTGAGCAGAAGCTCCTTGAAGGCATGGACCGCATAGGTGAACGGATCGACGGAGGAGATTGCCCTCATCCAGTCCGGGAAGCCGTTGATCGGGTACACCGCACCGCTGGGGAAATAAAGCAGGGTATTCAACACCCCGAAGGTCGCCCGCGGCACGAGCGGATCATTTACACGCACCATCAGCATGAACATCATACTGATGAGGGCCAAGGCGGCAACGACGATGACCACGAGCAGCTTGACGAGCCGGAACGGATCCAGGGGGTGCGGGATTCCGGCGATTATGGATCCGAGGGTGGTCAGAACCAGGCCTGACAGGAACGCCTTGATCGCACCGGAGAGTGTGAATCCAAGGATAAGCTCTATCTTGCTGATGGGCGTGACGAGATAGCCTTCATGCAGCCCTCGGGCCTTGTCGTCGATGAAAATGATGCCTCCGCCGATCATGGCGGAGATAAAAATGGCCAGTGTAATTGTGCCGGGCAGGAGATACTGGATATAGGGAACGTAGGGGTACACTTCGACGACCCTGAGGGTGGCCTGGTTCGGCACGCGTGGGGCGGGTGTGCGCTGGTTATAGGTGCCGAGGAGCTGCGAGAACGCCCCTTCGAGCGCCGCCACGGCGAAGTTGTCGGTGTTATCCTCAATCAGGGCCACCTGGGGGGCGTCTCTTGCCATGACCCTGCGCGAGAAGTTGGGCGGTATCTGCAGAATCGCGCTGATGCGCCCATCGCGCAGGTCTTTGATCGCAGCACCTTCATCCCCGTACAGGATCGTGTCAAAGGTGCGTGCATTAGCCGCTACCGCTCCACACAGCTCGCGAAGCTTCACCGTCTCGATCTTGTGATCCTGATCGACGATCCCGACGTGCAGGTTCTTGATCTTCCCGCCGAAGGCGTAGCCGAGTACCACCAGCTGGATCAGCGGGAAAAACATGGTAGTCAGCATGAGGGTCGGGCTGCGCCTGAACTTCCGGATATCCCGCTCAATGAGAGCCATTGTGCGTTGCATGAGGCCGCCTCACCGGTTCTGATAGAAATGGCGGGGATCGAATTTCAGCGCGTCCTGCAGCGCATCGCGCAGCTGCCGCCCGGTGTAGTGCACGAAGACGTCGTCGAGGGTTGTGCTCTGGACCGAAAGCGATGTGATGTCAATCCCGGCTCTGCGTGCGGCTTCGATCAGTCCCGAGGTTGTGATGGGTCCGTTATTGGAGCCGATCCGGAATATGTGGTCGTCCGCCTTGACGTCCTGCACTTCGGGAAGCTGCTTCAGTGTTTCCGTCCAGCCGTCCGGAACCCGCGAAAAACTGACCTCCAATATATTGTTGCCGGGGATTGAGGCTTTGAGCTTGAGGGGCGAATCCAATGCAACGAGTTTGCCATGGTCCACAATCGCGATGCGATCGCACAGCCGGTCCGCCTCGTCCATGTAATGCGTGGTCAGAAGAATCGTCAGGTCGCGTCCCTGTTTCAGTTTCATCAGCATCTCCCACACGGCGACACGCGAGACGGGATCCAGTCCCGTGGTGGGCTCGTCAAGGAAGAATATCCTGGGCTCATGCACCAGGCCTCGGGCGATCTCGAGGCGCCGGCGCATCCCTCCCGAGAAGTTCTTAACCGGCTTGTCCGCCCATTGCTCGAGATCTACGGCGGCAAGGAGTTCCTTGGTCACCTGATGCCGCTTTTCGGCTGGAACACCGTAGAGTTTTCCGAAGATCTCCATATTCTCCTCGGCGCTCAGATCCAGGTCGGAGGTCATCGCCTGGGGAATGACCCCGATCGTGCGCCGCACCTTGTTGGCCGCGGACACCACATCAAAACCGTTGACGATGGCCGTGCCGGAGGTCGGCGGCAGGAGCGTCGTCAGCATGCGGATGAGCGTGGATTTACCGGCACCGTTCGGTCCGAGCAGTCCGAACACCTCACCGCCCTCCACGGTAAAGCTCAGCCTGTCCACCGCGCAAAAGGTTCCAAAGCACTTCCTGATTTCACATGCCTCAATTGCGGGCACGATACCCTTCCGGAGAATCTTGGACGCCTTCGCGGTGGCTTCTAACCAAGCCACCGCGTCGGCGCCGGGGCGCA
>DASQID010000263.1:0-3036 GCA_035631775.1 Acidobacteriota bacterium | reverse complement strand
AGATTCCGGACAACCTGGAGGAGTGCTTCCTCACCCTGCCCCTTCACAACAACATCCACGTACCCGGCGGCCAGAGTCTGATCCGGCAGCAATGAGGGATGCCACCCACCGAGAACTACCGGGAGATTGGGAAATAGCTTCTTAGCTTCCCGCGCAATGGCAACTGTTTCACGAATCATCGGGCCCGTTACCAGAGATATGGCAAGGCAGACAGCGTCTTCAAGCTCCTCCAGTACGCGCTTCTGGTATTGGGGAGTGATCGTCGAGTCAATTATCCGCACCTGATATCCCGATCGCAGGAGGGGGGTAGACACAGCCAGGATGCCGAGCGGAGCTGTAGCCTCCAGACTGCAGAAGGCCGGGAAGAAAAATACTACCTTCTTTTTGCGTCGCATCGGCAAGATGAGGAACACCCGAGATTAAACTGACAAAAATCTTAGCTGCTCGTTCAAAGGCGTGCAATCAAAAAGTCCTGCACGAAGCTCGCCTGTACCGCACTGGCGATGCACCCGCCACCAGCAGGCTGCCGGCCGCGGCCGGAAAATACATCAGGAGTCAGCACGGATTATAAGTAGCCTGGAGTCGGGCACGAGTTGCTCTCTCTCGAATTCGCCGGAGATAGTGCTCGCGCAACTTTTGTCGCGCACGGAACAGACGCGATTTCGCAACCGGCACTGAAACTGCCAGTGCTTCCGATATTTCCTGCATCGAGAGCGTTCCCAACTCGTGCATAACAAGAACCACGCGCAGGCCGGGTTCCAGGTAGTCGATGACTTGAATGAGGATTTTCAGCAGTTCTGTCTTTGAATACCGCGTTTCGGGATCGTCGCCGGCGTCGACGACGTCCCGCGACAGGGGGAGGTCTTCTTCAGTCTCCAAAGGATTGTCCAGTGACACCTCCCGGCGAGACACGCGTCTGCGAACTCTCGACATTGCCTGATGAGCGACAATCCGCACCAGCCATGTTGAAAAGCGCGATTCTCCCCGGAAGGTTTCGAGATGCAGATAGGCATTCAATAGCGCCTCCTGCAGCACGTCGTTGGCATCTTCGTGGTTGTCGGTGATCTTCAATGCAATGCGATAGATCTGGCTGCGATATTCTGTCAACAACGTGGCGAAGGCGTCGACATTACCCGACCGAGCTTCCGCCACCAATACACGTTCCAAATCCACGTCTTTGTTGAAACGCATCCCGAGCACCCCCCGCACACAAGAGAGCACGATTCCTTATTGAATATATACGTGGATTCCCGGAACTCGGTAACTTAACTATTGGTCAAACGTTTGTTATCCTATAGGTAGTTACTCATGAGCAACTTACGAAAATAAGTTATTTCCGGCGCCTTCTCCGCACTGGAAATCCAACCTTCCCCCCCGAAGATTGGAAAGCGAATGCGAGATGCGGATCGCTTCACCCGCGCTGCGCGATTTGGAACTTTTGAGGCAGATCTGCAGGCACGGGAGCTTCGAAGAAAGGGCATCAAACTAAAGCTTCAGGAGAAGCCCTTTCAGATTTTGGAACTGCTCTTGGAGAGGGCAGGCGAGGTAGTAGCAAGGGAGGATCTGCACAAGAGGCTGTGGCCCAGAACACACGTCGGCTTTGATCGCAGCCTCAATACCGCCATGAATGCGCTGAGATATGTCCTGAGGGATTCAGCCGACAATCCGCGATTTGTGGAGACCTGTCAGCGCCGGGGTTATCGCTTCATTGCGCCGGTCGAGTGGATCGGGGATGAGTACTCCTCAGGCGGAGCCGAGACAATCGGTTCGCTTGCAGTTTTACCCCTGCGGAACGACACCGGCGACCCAGAGATGGAATACCTCTGCGACGGCATCACCGAGAGCATCATCAATGCCATCTCACGGCTGCCGGATGTGCGCGTAATGGCACGAGCGACGGTCTTTCGATACAAAGGACGCGAGATAGATCCACAAAAGGTCGGGCATGAGCTGAATGTCAGGGCCATCGTGATCGGCAGAGTACTTCAGCGGGGCGAGGACTTGGGAATCAGCATGGAAGCCGTAGACGTGAGCAGCGGCTGGCAGCTCTGGGGTGAACAGTTCCACAGGAAAGCCGCCGACCTGTTCGCTCTGCAGGACGAGATCTCCCGCGACATATCCGCCAGACTCCGCCCGCGATTGTCTTTGGAGAAGAGCAGATACGTGACACGGCAGAGCTCACAAAGCTCGGAGGCCTATCGTGACTATCTCAAGGGACGCTATTACCTCAACCGGATGAACGAAGACAGCCTGCGTCGCGGCATTCTTCATTTTCGGCAGGCCCTACAGAAAGACCCTGCCTACGCGCCAGCCCACGCGGGACTGGCAGCCTGCTATGGTTTGTTCGGGTTTTTCAGCCTCCAGTCGCCAAGGGCGGTGATGCCCTTGGCGAAGCAGGCCGCCTTGAGAGCGCTCGAGATCGACGATGGACTTGCCGAAGCACACGCATCCCTTGCAGGCGTTCTGAAAACATTCGATTGGAACTGGAGTGCCGCAGAAAAAGAGTACAAGCGTGCGCTGGAGCTCAATCCAAATTATGCCACCGGCCACCACCTCTATGCGGATTTCCTCTCTGCCTTGGGAAGGCCTCAGGAAGCGATCCGGGAAATCCAGACCGCTCTGGATCTAGATCCGCTTTCACTGGTGATCAGTAACGAGGTCGGCTGGAACCTCTATATGGCTAGGCAATATGACGGAGCGCTCGAGCACGCGCTAAAGACGCTCGACATGGAACCTGATTTTCCCGCCGCACGCCACACCCTGGGGCTCGTGTATGAACAGGTCAGGAGATTCGAGGAGGCGATTGCCGCCCATATGCAGGCTCGAGGGATCTCCGGCGAAAATCCGGCTTCCCTCGCCGCACTGGGCCACGCCTGTGCCCTTGCCGGTAATCGCGACCAGGCAAGAAGTATCCTCGACGAAATGCAGGCTCTCGCCCGACGCACGTACGTCTCCGGCTACCAGTCCGCGATTCTCCACGCAGGGTTGGGGGAATTGGACGTGGCAATCGCCGAGCTGCGGCGCGCGGTCGAGGAA
>DASQID010000262.1:0-5672 GCA_035631775.1 Acidobacteriota bacterium | reverse complement strand
GCCTGTGACATACAGGGCCTTCGCAGCCGCACATCTTGGCGCTCAACAACAGGAGGGTGGGACGAATCCGTTTGCCTCCGCTGATCTGGACATACCTGCTTATGGCGTCCACCAGCTCGATTTTTGACGAGGATTGCCGGGCGAGCTCCTCTTCAACCCGTGCGAGACCCGACTCGACCAGCCTGTAAATTTCCTGTGACCTCAAGTCATCACTCTTATGGATGATTGTCGTATGGCTTAGAACGGTTTTGGACTCGCAATATTACCACATCCAACGGTGCAATGGGCGAGCGCCGGACAATTTTGGAGGCGAAGGATATTCCTTTTCCCTGACATACCATTCGCAGGGATCCTCTTGGTTGATACAAGAGTGCTGTATGCCGGCAGTCCCAGGATGAAAGGTCGTGGCCGGTGCTTGCGTTAGAACCCGAATTAGCGTCCACGTCGAAAGAACGTGTGCACGTTGGCGCGAGCGTCGGGCGGGCAGATGCGAGGCGCCGGGACGCAAGCGATATCGCTGTAGATCGTCGGGGAGCGGCAGGGAAGCAGATGCCCGCCCGCAGCTGGCTTTGTTGCTCGCCAGTGCCGCGCCAGCGGGCCTGGGGGCCGGCAGCAAAGTGCACACGTTATTTCGACGCGGTGCCGTATTCTTGCGCCGCCCCCTTAGGGCCCTTCAGCGGGACCGACAAGACGAAGCAGATTGGCCGTGGTCTTGTGGGCCAGTGTGTCAAATTCGATGCCGATCGTTTGCGCAAGGCTCCTGGCCACGTCCACGACAAAGGCCGGCTCGTTCCTCTTCCCCCGATGAGGGACGGGCGCCAGATAGGGGGAGTCGGTTTCGACCAGCATCTTGTCCCGAACCTGAGAACGAGCGACCGCCCGAACGGATTCAGCGTTCTTGAAGGTCACCATCCCTGAGAATGAAACCATGAAACCCATGGCTGTACACTCGAGTGCAGTCTCCCTGTTTCCGGAGAAACTGTGGAGGATTCCACCTCTCCCGTCGTCCTTCCACTCCTGCCTGAGGATTTGAATGAGGTCAGGCCAAGCATCACGGCAATGAATCGAAACCGGCAGACCCAGTTGCTTGGACATTTGGATTTGCCTGACAAAGACCTCACGTTGTGTTTCCCTGGGACTCAAGTCGTAATAGTAATCGAGGCCTATTTCTCCCCAGAGTCTGACCTTCGGGTGCTCCGCCCACCGCTCCATCTTCTTCCAGTAGGCAGAATCGGCAGTGCGCGCGTCATGTGGGTGCACACCGATTCCTGCGTAGATGAACGAATGCTCTTCGGTCAGTTCGAGAGTTTTCTCGATTGAGCAGGTCGAGGGGTTGCCTGTCCCGATCGACAGGATCATGGTGACGCCCGCTTGCCGGGCACGTTCGATCACCATATCCCGGTCAGGATCGAACTGAGGCATGTCGAGGTGAGCATGAGAATCGATGATTCCTGAGGTCTCCATGGTTCGATGACCGGTTGCCAATAAATTCTCCGTGCCCCCTGGAGTCGGACCGGAGTGATGGCTATCTCAGGAGCGAGCCGTTGGGTACATCTTCCGTGAACGTCGCAAGGACCGGCTTTCCGTCGGCTGTCGCCGCAACAATCATACCGTTGGATTCCACGCCCATCAGCTTCGCAGGTTTGAGGTTGGCAACCAGTACCACCTTTTTGTTCACGAGGACGGAAGGGTCATAGGCTTCGGCAATGCCGGCAACCACCTGGCGTACCTCGCTTCCAATGTCCACTCTCATCTTTACCAACCTCCGGGATCCTTCGATCTTGACGGCCTCCAGGATCTGTCCGACCCGCATCTGGATCTTGGAGAAATCCTCGATGCTGATCCTCTGCTCTTCAGCCTGTGTTGGTACGGGCACCGGTTCAGGATTTGCTGGACTGGGTTTTTCCTCTGGCATATGAGGTATATCTCCCTTGAGCTAGACTTGAAAACCTGCCGTGAATTTCACGAATTACCCGAAGGATCTACTCTGGAGTCGCCAAGAAACGCGCGGGTGGCCGAGGCCAGGACTTCCTTGAGGGCCACGCCCTTTTCGGCTGCCACCCTCCGGCAATCCTCATATTCAGGAACAACATTCATGCGTTGCCCGTCCAGGGTAGCGACCTTGACCGTGACGGTGCCGTATTCGGTCTGAACCGAGTGAAACTGGCGCTGGAGGGTTTTCCGCTGTGCGAGATTGTAGCGGATTCCGATGGTAGTCGTTTCCCGAAAAATGAGACGTGCCAGCGCATCGACCTGCCCTACCGCGCACACGACCGTCAGCTTCACTCCCGGCCGGTTCTTTTTCATTTGGATCGCGGCAAGGTATACATCCAGGGCACCGGCGGCGAGAGCCTTTTCCTGAAAATATCCATAGATTTGCGGATTCATGTCGTCGATTGTCGCATCGATGACCGCCACCTGCTCATCAGGAGAGACCTGGTCAGCCAGGTCTGACTCCCCCAAGGTGACGCGCAGCACGTTCGCGTTGCCTTGAGTCTCGCGCATACCTGCGCCGTAACCGGAGCGCTCTACTTTCATCAGCGGCCGAGGACGGAACTCCCGCACGAGTGTCGCAAGGAGGGTTGCTCCGGTGGGCGTCGTTAGTTCGCCCTGAACGGCGTTGGAAAAAATCGGAATGCCCTTAAGCAGCTCCTGTGCCGCAGGACCAGGTGCCGGGTAGATGCCGTGCCGACATTCGAGCGTACCCTGGCCTACGTTAACCGGCGCGGAGAGAATTCGCACGGGAAGGAACTGCTCGACGGCGATCATGCAACCCACGATATCCACAATTGAATCGATGGCCCCGACTTCATGAAACTGGACCGCCTCTGCCGGCTGGCCGTGGATCTTGCCCTCGGCCTCCGCCAGCCTGTGAAAGGCCTCGAGGGATTTCTCCTTTACCCACTGCGAGAGCTGGCTGGAATCGATGATTTCGCGGATGTTCCTGAAACTTCGGTGTGAATGGGAAGATCCGTGCGTGTGATTGTGGCTGCTCTCCTCGACCTGGCGATCGATCACAACATCGAACTTGGTTGCCCGGATGCCGGCACGAAGACACTTTTTCTCTTCGAGCTTGTAGCCTTGCAACGACAGCAAGCTCAATTGCTCCTTCAGGTGATCGAGACCGGCTCCAAGATCGAGAAGCGCTCCCAGCATCATGTCGCCGCTGATGCCTGAAGAAGGCTCGATATACAGTATGCGATCGGCTGCCATGTGTCGCCCGGTGCCCCAAAAAAGGACGTATGACTGACAATTCGGATTTTAATGTCAATCGTCAATGCTATGGATCGAATGAGGGGAAGTCAAGGAACCGACGATTTACGAATTACGACTGACGATTAAACGTCCGGCAGGTCTTTCAATAGTCAATCGTAAATCGTCAATCATAAATCCTCTGGCGCCCCACCGTGCCCTCCGGGGCGCTTTCTGCACAACAAAGGAGTTTCGCGATAGAAACTAATCAATATTGGGATGGGACGAGCTTGGCGTTCATCGGCGAGGTTCAGAAGGCCATCGCAAAGACGCCAAAAGAGGCATGAAGTGCTTTCACTGGTATTCGCTCGGATTGATTTGAGTGGGGGCCTTAGAGTATGTTTTCACGGGCCAAATAACTGGGGAATCGCAAGAAAGATGATTACGGCACTTGCGCAGGCCGTGGAGAAGAGGCTTCTGCAGCGAATTGCGGAACGGTATCAAGTCCGCTATGACCATTTGAATTTCACGTATCCGCCGAAGATCGAGCTCGGAGAACTGGCACTTCCTGTGGCATTTGAGCTTGCCCGAAAGGTGAAGCGACCGCCGAGAGAGATTGCGCAGGAGCTGGCCGCCGATGCCCAGCAAATAGCCGGCCTCTGGAAAGCGGACGTTGCAGGCGGAGGCTACCTGAATTTCCACTTGGATCGTGCCGCATTCGCCCTGCGACTCGCCGAAAGCATAGCTCAGCGAGAATTCGGCCGTGCTGCTGAAAGCGAGGTCCTCGGCAAAATCATCGTCGAGCACACGAACATCAATCCCAACAAAGCAGCGCACATCGGGCACCTGCGAAACGCCGCACTGGGCGATTCCTTTGTCCGCTGTCTGCGCTTTCTCGGACATCAGGTTGAAGTTCAGAATTATCTGGACAACACAGGCGTACAGGTGGCCGATGTGGTCGTCGGCCTGGAGCGGATGGAGGGGAAGACTCTTCAGCAAGTTGCGGCCATTCCGGGCAAATTCGACTACTACTGCTGGGATGTCTACGCCAAGGTGGCGGACTTCTATGCGCAGGCGGAAGAGAACAAGAAGTGGCGCAGCCACACCCTGCAGGCCATTGAGGCGGGAAGCAATCCGACCGCAGAAATGGCCCAGTTTGTATCCACGAAAATCGTTCAAGCGCACCTGGCCACAATGGCCCGCATCAATGTCGAGTACGACCTCTTGCCGCGCGAGAGTGAGATCCTTCATCTGCAGTTCTGGGAGAAAGCGTTCAGCCTCCTCAAGCAACGAGAGGCCGTTTACTTTGTCGAGGCAGGCAAAAACCGCGGCTGTTGGGTCATGAAGACCGAAAGCTCGCCCGAGGCAGGTTCGGAAGCTTTTCGCGAGGGTGGTGAAGACGAGGAAAAGATCATCGTCCGCTCGGACGGAACGGTTACATACGTCGGAAAGGACGTGGCCTACCAGCTGTGGAAGTTCGGTCTTCTCGGCCTCGACTTCAACTACGAGCCCTTTACGGCCGTCAACGGCCGCAAAATCTGGATCACGACCACCGTGGCCAAACCTGGTGTTGAACCTCCGAATTTCGGGCGCGGCCGACGCGTCTATAACGTCATCGACAGCCGACAGGCCTATCTCCAAAACATTGTTCTTTTGGGCCTGAAGGCGCTTGGCTACGAGGAGGAGGCCCGTAATTCAATTCACTTCTCATACGAGATGGTTGCCCTCAGCCCTGCCTGCTACGAGGAGATGGGCTTCAGGATTTCCGATGAAGATAAACGGCGGCCGTACTTTGAGGTTTCAGGACGCAAGGGACTGGGAGTAAAAGCGGACGATCTGCTGGATATGCTCATGCGCAAGGCGCTGGAGGAGGTTCAATCAAGGCACAGTTTATCGGATGAGGAGGCTTGCCGCATCGCGCGCACCATCGCAGTCGGGGCCCTGCGCTATTTCCTGCTCCGTTTCGCGCGCAACACAGTTATCGCATTCGATTTCAAGGAAGCCTTGAGCTTCGACGGCGAAACCGGACCCTACGTACAATACGCAGTGGTGCGCGCCGACAACATCTTCCGAAAGTTGGAGGAAGCGGGAGGAAAACCACCAACGGCCAACGAGATAGATCCGGCCGGACTGGGTGAATTTCTGTCGACTCATGACGACATTTGGGAGCTCGTCTACCAGGCAGGGAGGCTGCCTGAGGTGATTCGACAGGTAACCCAGTCAATGGAATTATCCCAGTTGTGCAAATTCGTTTTTTATCTCGCTCAAAAGTTCAATCTCTTCTACCATAGGTACCACATACTTTCGGAACCAGACCTGAGGCGACAACGGCAGTTGCTCCTCATCGTCGATATTGTGCGCAGCCAGATGGAGAAGGCGCTGGATTTGCTGGGTTGCGAGGTTCCTGCCAAAATGTAGAGTCAGCTACCGCTTGCGGATTGCGGTGGATTGAGCAAACGGTCCTATGGTCCTGACCTCTT
>DASQID010000261.1:0-3878 GCA_035631775.1 Acidobacteriota bacterium | reverse complement strand
GAATCGACATCATCTTCTGTCGCCACTTCAGGGCTCTATACCTAATCGATTCCCAACCCCGGGCTGCGGTTCGCTTGCCCGGGGCTGTTCTCTGTGCGCCCTTCCAAGGCAAGGACCTGCTCTGAAAGATGATCCCAGTGCAGATCCTTATCCCGTCCAATTCCCAATTCGAAGATCGCCGGAACGGAAGAGCCCTTTCGAGTCGCACTGCCAGAGGCGGTGGCTTACCCTTGTGGAGTAAATGGAAATATGTGGTAAGCCGGCGGCTACTTCGGCTTCGGCATTTGATTCTTCCAGAAGGCCTCGTAGTCGTACATCGCATCCTGAATGGGTACGCCGCGAACGTCGATCTGACCGAGGTCTGCCGAGCCGATTCCGACGGCTTCCGCCAGCAGCATCATGTTGTCGGCGTACTCGTATCTCTCCTCCGGAGGCACCAGCTGCTCTTTAGGGTGGTTCGCCGGGTTCTTGTATACGCGGTAAGGAGCCTCATTCCGCCCGGCGCGCGGGTTGTATCCCATGGTTGCCGCAGCGACCGCGTCGGTGTTCACGCAGTTCCTCCCAGCCACGAGCAATCCCGGCTTGATCGGCCTGGCTCCGAGCACCCACGGTCCTTCTCCGCCAACTGTGGCGATTATACCGTCGCAAATGGAAAGATCGACGGGGCGAGCTCCCACGATGTCGATAAGGATGCGGGGCAGGCGCCAGCCTTCATAACGGTTCGATTGGGGGTCCAGTTCCGACGGCACACCAGAGGGTGACTGCACCAGCCCGTAATGGAAGATCCGCTCTCGGCCTCCGTACAAAGCCGTGGGGGTGATGCCGAACATGTTCTTGATTGAGAGCGTGATTCCCATTTCTTCGTGGCCCTTCATCTTGCCTATGCTGACAAAGAAATCGCAGTCTTCGTAAGAGTGGTTCAGATGGAAGGCCGGGAAGATGTATGGCTTGGTCTTCACCGGGAACACCGAGTACTGCTTGCCGGATCCGAGCCCGCTCGTGTCCTCGAACTCCACCACGGGAGCGGCGCCGCGGATCGCCTCCACGTCCCACCCGCCCTGCAGCAGCTTGTCTTCCAGTTTCGTGTCCACCCTCCGCCCGCCGGCGCTTTCCAGGATGCGGATGCGCTTTGCGCCCAGTTTGCCCAGCACCGCGGTGACGGACCCGACCACCCTCGGGTGCACCCAATGAGTGTCGCCCGCAGTGTAGCCCTCGAACCTGTTCCCCCCGGTCAGGTTCAACTTCATCGCTACCGTCTTGCCCTGAACTTGGGTGCGGAGTCCCCCGATTTGATCGAACATCTTCTCAAACTGGGCGACGAGATCCTCCTCATAGCTGGCGACCTTGGCGACGGCCACCGGAGACACCGGAGCCGAGCGGGCCCGCGGGGATGCCTGGGATATCTTCGCTGCGAATGCGGCAGCAGCAAAGCTGGATGCGGCGAGCCAGTCACGCCGCGTAAGACCGCCGTTAGCGTCCTTCATATGCTTTCCCCCTTATGGACTTCCGATTGTGTTTGGGAGCTACTCCAAAACCACCGCTCCCCACGAAAGGAGGGTCGGGATGGAGATGTCTGTTCTGCCCTCTGTCGACTTCAGCTTCAGATCCAGAGGCGCCGATTCCGGTGCAACCAGGCGCGCGCCCTTGAAATTCCCGCTGACACGAATCGTGATCGCGGTGGCCGGTGAATTGAAGTAGTTCAGCAGCTTGATAAGCGTCGGTTTACCTCCTTCGCCCGCGCAGGCATGCACGATCACCGACGGCACGTTGAATGGAACGACGCCTATCTCGTCCTGCGAAAGGAGTTCCTTGAGATCCCGTGCGACCGACTCAGGGTCCGGATCTTTGTATACTACCACGCGGCCCTTGCCCACGGTGAGTTCCGCGTACGGCTCCTCCTTGGCTGCCCCCCAGGAGGGCCCTGCGACAACCACCCCGCCCGCCTCCGCGAAATCACTCAGCAATTTCCGCTCGAGCGCGGTGAGGGAGGCCAGGTGCGCTGCCAGCACCGACCGGAAGCCTGCCAGCAGAGAGGCACTGATCTGGGAGCGCACGATCGGGCGATAGGGGACCTGGCGGCGCGCCGCCAGCTTCAAATACTCGTCCGTGACATCGGCGTCAGAGGCGGCGGTATCCACGACGATTCCGAGGTTTCCGAACGCAGGAGCCTGGCGCCACTCCGGGCGTTCCTCGGCGAACTTGAGGGAAGCGACGATGCTCCGCCAGGTGGCCAGGGCACCGGAATCGCCGCCCCTCCATCTTGCGCGCAGCCCGTCGTCCAGTGCCACAATCCAGCGCCCCCCCGCCACGGCCGCGTCTGCTACACACCTGGCATACTCCTGCGCGGAGCCCGTTTCGGGCCGCTGGCTGACCCAGACCGGACGGGGGGCCGGCGCCAGACGAAGAGACCGGACGCGCCAGCTATTGAATTCGATCCAGGGCTCCCCCGAGGGCGCGCCCCGAATGCCTATGTCCGCAAGGTTACGGGCACTGGGCGATACTCCCTCAACAGCCACGACAGGGCTCCTGCTCAACCTTGCGGCCGCCGAATCCGTATATATCGGGATAAATACGGAAGAGCCCTTCGCGGCAGACAGCGCCTTTTCCAGTTTGTCGAGGTGCCCGGCAGGAAAATCTCCTTCGGGCACCAGGCCGTCCAGGTCTGCGTCGACGGCAGCAGTGACTGTGATCGCGGGGTCGGCTCCCGGATAGACCAGCCCCAGAATGGCGAATCCGCGCTCCCTGGCCGCCCGCGTGTAATCTTTGACGAGTTTTAGCTGCTGCTGTTCGACCTCCGGCGCGCCACCGGCGCTCAGTGTGACCAGAAGGCAATTGACCGGACTTCCTTCGATAAGCTTCAGAGTGGTGGGGTTATACCACTGCGCAATGGCCTCCCGTATCGTTGGATCGGCCAAGGCTTTGTCCCCGGCGCGGCGGGCTATCTCCAAAGGACCCCCATCCCAACGAGCAGGGATCCATGTGCCGGGCGGTCCGGGTCCTGCGCAGAACAGGAGTGAAGGCAAAGAAAAAACCACCGGTAGGAACTGCGGCTTGCTCAAGAATCTCATATTACCTATATTACCTAAACTCGCTGTCAGTCCAGTACAGGCTTAGGGAGCTGACTGATTGTCCTTTACACCCGGGCAAAACGCAACTGTGTCTTGCCGATCGTTGCCTGGTTTCCAGTCCCGTTCTGATGTCGATCGTCCAATTGCGAGAGACACCGCACCCGTCATGGGTATCGCGGGGAGGTTTCCAGGCCTCAGCAGGGCTACTGCAGAGGTTTTGCCGCCGGCTTTCCTGCCGGCCTTGGCTGCGGTTCCGGCTCGTCGCGGCCGGTCTTTTTGCGAATGTATTCCCTGCGCTGCTTCATCAACTCCGGATCGGTCGGGCGCCCGTACAACTCGCTCGACTTGTACTTTCCGGTGGCCATCATCTTGATCGTCCATTCGTCGCGGGCCATGCTGATCTCGCCGCTCTCGACAACGTCCTTTACCAGATGCGGTGGGATGAAGTAAACACCTTCGCGATCCCCGAAAACAATGTCGCCTGGAAGCACCGTGGCGTTCCCTATGCGCATCGGGATGTTGATGCCTGTCACCATCACGTTGCTGACCAGCATAGGATTCGAACCCCGAAAATATGCTTGCAGATCGTAGCTTGCCATCCGATCCAGCCAATAGATGCCTCCGTCCACCACCATGCCGGTGTTTCGGGTTGCCTGCGCGATTGCGGACGCGAGCTTGTTTCCGACGAAATTGAATCCGGATCCGAAGCAGTCCGCGACAATCACATCGCCGGGAAGTAGAGCGTCGATCACGCTCTGGTTCCTGGGCCGCTGCTGGCCCCTGGCTTCTGCGTCCTTTGCATCAACGTCC
>DASQID010000260.1:0-3957 GCA_035631775.1 Acidobacteriota bacterium | reverse complement strand
ACAGGATCTTTTCGGCTACTGTGGTCTTCAAGTTCGGTGAAACTCCGCTCGAGGCAAAAGTGAACGGCCCCGTTAGAGGAAGGACGATCGAGGGAACCTTCTCGGTCAACAGCAAAGGCCAAAAAATGGGGGAGGGAACGTTCTCGATCACGAAGGAACCCACGGCGAAGGCCAAGAAGTAACGACGCCGAGGAACGCATGGCCTCGGTCTGATTGAGGCGGATTCATTCTTTGCCAAAGGGTTTCAAAAGGCCAAGCAGCATGGGGAGCAGCGTCAGAGATCCCGAAAGGCCCGCAGCCATTGCCATGCTCGTGAACAGACCGAAGTAGATCGTCGGGATGAAATTCGAAAGCGTCAGAATTCCGAATCCCGCGATTATCGTGAGAGACGCATAAAGAATGGCAAGGCCAATGCTGTTGTGGGAGCGAAACATCGACGCGCCGTAATCCCTGTCCTTAAAGAACTCCTCCCGGTACCGGAAGGTGTATTGAATCATATTGTCCACCGCGATACCGCAGGTTACCGAGGCGATCATGATCGTCATCATATCCAGGGATATGTTCAGCCATCCCATTGTGCCCAGGATCAGAAATACCGGCAGCGTTGCCGGGATGATTGCTATCACTGCCAGGTGAAGAGACCTGAACAGCCCAACCAGCATCAGGTAAATCACCAGGAATACCAGCCCGAGAGTCTTGATCTGAGAGTCGAAGAGGCTCTTCAAAAGGTTGTTGTAAAGAACGAACAGACCTGTGATGCGCGCTTCGTTCTCGGGCAGCTTGAGGTCGTCGCGCAGATAGCCTCGCAACTGCTGCAGCATGGAATCCCGGTTGAGTGTCGGGCTCGACTCCCGAATCCTGACGAATACTCGTGCCTGCGAGAAATCCTTTGTCACATAGGGCCGGAGATAGGCTTGCTGCATATCTTCCGAAAGAGAGGTACGTGCGATGTTGAGTACGAATTGATTGGGCGGGACGCCGTTATTCACCCGCGTGAGAATCTCGATGAGGCTGTATAGGGAGGACACCTTGCCGACGTTGGGCAAACCCTCGACATACTTGTGGATTTTCCTCAACGTTTCGAGATTGCGGGGTTCCAACCAGAAGTCAGGTTGCCCGCCATCGAGGACTACTTCGAGAGATGTGGTTCCCCCCAGACGGTGATCTATCGTCATCAAGCCTTGCGATATTGGGGTGTTTTTCCGGAAGTAATCGATGAACCGGTTTTCCACCCTCAGCCGCAACATGCCCGTCACTCCGATCGCAAGAACTATGCCTGCGAGGGTGCCGATCACAGCACGATTGCGCCGTGTAAAGGAGGCAAGAAATGCCACGGGGGACTTTTCCAGGGTGGCCAGTTGCCTGGGAGGCGCCGCGCCCTTGGGGAAGAGAAGGATAGCCGCGGGGAAGAATGTGAAGTTCACCGCGTATGCCAGGGCAAGGCCTGTGGCCATTAGAATCCCGAAATCGATCACGGGTCGTATACCGCTGATTACGAGTGTCGCAAACCCGGCTACCTGTGTCGCAGAAGTGTAAAAGCAGGGAACACTGATCTGTCTCACGGATTGGAACAAAATCGCCCCTTTGTCCATTTCCGGATAGCGTGCGTGGATCTCACGGAAGCGCACGACCAGATAAATAGAGTTCTGCATGGAGACGATCAGCAGCAAGGATGAGAAATTCGCCGTGACAACTGTTGTCTCCCATCCTGTCAGGCCAAGGTATCCCATCATAAATACAACGGGTATGAGGCAGGTCACCAGGGGCAGCAGCACCCACTTTGGCAGGCGGAAGACATAGCCGAGCACGGCACCGAGAAACAATATGACCGCAATTCCGAAAACCCAGATGTCCCGTTCGATATAGCTCACCATATCGGCGACAATCATGGGAAGTCCGGATTCGGCAATGCTGTAAGACGCGCTTTTGTACTTTTGGAGGATGTCGCGGATGGCTTTCACATCGGAGCGCCGCTGTGCCGAAATCTCGGCGTGACGGGCATCGTACTGCCTGCTTACGAGCGCGAGCCGGGCGGATTCCTCGTCGGAAAGCCTGCCTTCCGCTCTCTTTCTGCGCAGACGATAGCGCTCCTCTCCCAAGGCTTTGTATTCCTTGTCCGGCTTCATGGTCAGAACGACGGCAGTGGTTGTGCCATCTCCGGAGAGGAGGTTGTCCCGCCACAGAGGGCTTGTCGTGAGCTCACGGAAAGCGAGTTCACGTTCGCACGACGGCATGAGCAGGGTCTTGTAGCTGGATCCCATGTCGTAAAGCGTGACCTTCGGACTCTCGAATAACGGTACAGTCAAGATACTCTTGACCGACTCGACGCTTGGCAGCTTCTGCAGGTCACTGCTCACTGCCTCAATCATCCGCAGGATTTGGTCAGAGATGACGCTCTTTTGCAGGGAGATCGCCAGAATGATGTAATCGTCGGTGCCGAACAGCGCGCGTGTCGCTTCGTAATACTTCAAATCGGAGTCATTCTCGAGAACCAGGGAGTCGCTCGAGGCGTCCATACGGAAAGATCGGAGATGGTATCCGAAGAACAGGACGCCGGCCGCATACAACAGGACTATCGCCAGGGGATGCCGAAGAACAGTCCTATCGTAGAGTCGCGCAAGTCTCGTGACGTTGTCGGTACGTGGATCGCTCACCAGGGACCTCTTAACAAGTTTGAGGCGAGGCGGAATTTTAACATTACCCCACCAAGGCGACAAAGAACGAGGGTAGTTGAAGAGTGACGCGGGGATGATGCGCACGGTCCACCGAGATAGGTTGAAGACTATCGCGGTCGTCGTTAGCATATTGCCATGGCGGACGAATACGTTGAAATCACCATTCCCGCGAGTCTTGAGCCCGGAGAGCTCCTCGACCGGTTGCAGGGGAGCGAGGCTCTGGGAGCCTGGGAAGATGAGGGTGTTCTCCGCCTATATTGGCGGGCAGACCGCTGGAACTCTCTGTCCCTGGAAAATTTGAGGGAGACTTTGCTGGTTCTCGGCTGCAGCGAAGCCGCTGACCACATCGGCATCCGATACCTGCCGGACCAGGACTGGAATACACGTTGGACGAAGTCGTTGACGCCGATCCGTATAGGCCGGCGCCTTCGGATCCGGCAGAGCTGGAATCCGCGGGATCCCGATTTTGGCGGTACGGAACTCGTAATTGATCCAAAGCGGGCTTTCGGCACCGGATACCACGCCACCACACAGCTCGTAATTGAATGGCTGGAGGACCACATCCGTGGCGGCGAGAGGCTTCTCGACATCGGCACAGGCACCGGAGTGCTTGCCATGACAGCACTTCGGTTTGGCGCCGCTTCCGCCCTCGCTGCCGACAATGATCCGGTCGCAGTCGAGTGCGCCGGCGAGAACGCGGCGGCAAACGGATTCGGTCCAGAGCTCGAGCTACGTGTCGCCTCCTTCGAGATGCTGGACATGGCGGACTTCGACGTGATAGTTGCCAACCTCGATCTGAAGACGATTCTGCTACTGTGCCGGAGGCTGCCACGCCGCGTGCGTCCAGGGGCGAGAATTTGTCTGTCGGGTCTTCTGATCGAGAATCTCCAGGAGGTCCGGGAAGCTGTTTCTGGCTTTGGAGGCAATATTATCGGCACTCGTGAGCGTGAGGAGTGGATAGCGCTGGAGGCGGTATTCTGAGAGCTTGCTGAAAATCGAAGGAGTGATCACGGCACTATCGGGAATATACACTTGCCTTACTCGATTTTAGTTGCTTAATACCATAGACTAAGATTATAGTAACCTGCAAGCCTGGGGCTTAGGGCCTCAATATGACTGCTGGGCTCAACCTTGGAACCCTATCCTGAAGGCCGGATTCGCCAGGCTGATGCTGCTCCTCGCTTACGGTGAGGGAAGCGGGGAGCGGCTGATTATCGGGTGTCGAAGATTGCAGCTGCGTTACTCCACACACTATTGCCGCGTGTTTATACTGCGTGCAGAA
>DASQID010000259.1:0-4341 GCA_035631775.1 Acidobacteriota bacterium | reverse complement strand
TCGAGTATATTGTCAATCCCGTAATCGCGGCCGGCGGACAGGTCGAGTCGGTCGCCATCAACATCCGTGACATTACCGAGCGCAAACATATGGAGGAAGCCCTGCGCGAGGGCGAGGAGCGCTTCCGCCTGGCCTCGGATGCGGCCCACGCCCTCGTTTATGACGTGGATCTGTGCAGCGGCCAGGCACATTCCGTCCATGGGCTGCCCGTGCTGATCGGCTATGATCCTGGGGAGAAGCCGCAGACGATGCAGTGGTGGTTCAGCCAGGTGCATCCGGAGGATCGCTCCGCCGTCGAGCAAAAACTCCGGGAATATTTCGAGAGCGCGAAGGATTACTCAATGGAGTATCGCGTGCTGCACAGAGACGGGCGCTGCATCATCGTCCAGGACACCGGGCAGATCATAAGGGACACCGGCGGAGTCGCCGTGCGTGTGGTCGGCGGGGTGGTCGATATCACCAGGCGCAAGCAACTGGAAGATGCGCTGCGGGAGAGTGAAGAGCGTCTGCGCCTCGCCATAAACGCAGCCAACGAGGCCATCTGGGATTGGGACCTGATCAACGGCACCTTGCGCTGGAACGAGACCTACGCGAACTGGTTTGGCCTGCCCCAGTCCCGCGAACCCGGGCAATGGTGGGCCGAACGCCTGCACCCGGACGATCGTGACCGGGCTGTCTCGAGCCTGAGAGCCGCGCTCGACGGAGACAGCGAAGCATGGTCTGCCGAATATCGACTCCGTTCTGTGGACGGATCCTGGGCTTACATGTACGACCGGGCCATTATTGCGCGCGATGAAGCCGGGAGGCCCACGCGAATCATCGGCGCGATGCTGAATCTTACCGAACGTAAGCAAGCTGAGGCTGCTCTGCGCGAAAGTGAGGAGCGCTATCGGCAACTCGCCGACAAACTGGAGCGTATGGTGGGAGAGCGTACGGTCGATCTTCAGCGCCTCAACCGCACTCTCGCTATGATCACCGACTGCAACGAAGCGATCGTTCGTGCCCACCGAGAAGAGGAGTTGCTCGCCGACATCTGCCGCACCATCATTGATGTCGGCGGCTACCGAATGGCTTGGGTTGGATTCGCGCAGGATGACCCGGCCAAGACCGTGCTCCCGGTTGCCTTCTCCGGTTCGGAGATGGGTTACCTGAGCCGTGTGCAAATCAGTTGGGCGGATAGCGAGCACGGGCGAGGCCCCACGGGAACATCCATTCGGACCGGCAAACCATGTATCGGCCGCGATTTCCGAAGCGATCCGGCACTGTCTCCGTGGCGGAAAGAAGCTCTTCGATGCGGATTCAGGTCTTCGATAGCTCTTCCCTTGGCCGGCAGCGATAGAACCATCGGCGCCTTGACCATCTACTCCGCTGAGCCGAAGTTCTTCGGCAAAGAGCAAGTGGAAATACTCCAGGAACTCGCCGATGACATTGCCTTCGGAATCGTGGCCCTGCGCACGCGTGCTGAGCGGGACCGGGCTTTGCGGGCCTTGGAGCACCGCACGGCCCAACTCCGCAAACTTGCCTCTGAACTCACCCATACCGAGGAGCGCGAACGACGACAATTGGCCCAGGCCATTCACGACAATCTGCAGCAGCTCCTCGTCGGGGCGAAGCTCAGCAACGACAGCCTGCGCAGAAGATGCGAGACCAAGGCTCAGCTCGACGTCGTCGAGCAATTGGGCGAGTTTTTAAAGGAATCCCTCGATGCTGCGCGCTCGCTCACATTCGAACTGAGCCCGCCTGTCTTATATGACGTGGGATTGGCCGCCGCCCTGGAATGGCTGGGACGCTGGGTGCAGTCGAAGTACGGTCTGACTGTCGCCGTGAAGGCCGCCAAGAACGCCGAGCCGCAAAATGAGGACGTCCGGGTTCTGCTCTTTCAGGCGACGCGCGAGTTGCTTTTCAACGTGGTCAAACATGCCCAGGTCAAGACGGCGGAGGTTCGGATGAGCCGCGTTGAGGGGCATCGAGTCCGGATCGAAGTCAAGGATAAGGGGGTCGGATTCGATCCGGCAAAGCTCGGTGGCGACGGACTGAAGGGAGGCTTCGGGCTCTTCAGCATTCGTGAGCGGCTTGACCTGCTCGGTGGCCAGATTGACATCGAAAGCTCCCCGGAAGACGGAAGTCGATTTTCTCTGCTGGCGCCGCTGGGCTCGGCGGTGGCCGCCCGCCCGGCCGAGGCCGGTCCCAGGCCGGTTGCAGGCGCTCGCAGGCCGAGAACTTCGCCTCTCCGTGGTTCGGCCGCCGACAGGCAAAGGATCCGCGTCCTTCTTGCCGACGATCACACACTCATGCGACAAGGGTTGGTCCGCCTGTTGCAGGAGCAACACGATATCGAGGTGGTCGGCGAAGCGAACGACAGTCAGGAAGCGTTGGAACTGGCGCGGCAGGTGGTTCCAGATGTGGTCTTGATGGATGTGCATATGCCTCGAATGAACGGAATTGAGGCCACAGCCCAATTGACCAAAGAGTTGCCACAGGTAATGGTAGTGGCTCTATCGATGTGGGACGACTCGGATTGGGTCACCGCCATGTCCAACGCGGGTGCCGTTGCATATCTGAACAAGACAGGTCCTCTGGAGAATCTCCTAAAAACAATCCGCCGGTGCTTTCCATCTGCAGAGGAGGATTCGGCCTCGGTGACCGCGAATCAATCAGAAGGGTAGTCCGCAGTCCCCAATCCACAATGAAGACAGGTCCATCAGCCGCGGGACCGAATTGAGCAATACCAGGCTGTGGCCCGTGGGAGAGAGGCTCCATACTATGCCATCGCCCTCAACCGGAGGGCACAGTTCTCTTATATCGGAGCCATCAGCGGCGCAGGAAAAGAACTTACGAGTGGTCATTTCCCCTGCATCCCCAGGATTGTGGAGGGTGAACGTTTCGTAGAAATAGAGGCGCGCGTCGATTCGATCCCACGACATGAGATAGCCGTCCCCTTCCGAAACCACAATCGGGATCGCCCCGCCAGCTTGACGGTCGACGCGAAATATTGCCGAATTTGACCCCTCCTCACCATTCGCGGTACCGGAGAAGAAAAACCACCTGCTGTCACCATCCCATAGGATCGGCGTGTTGGGATTGCCGGATGCGATTTTCCGGGAACGTCCTGTGCGGACCTCAAACAAACGCAAGAAATGCTGCGGCCGCCCCTCGAGATCGTAAGAGTGATCCTCTTCGGGCAAGATGAAGCAGGACGAGTCCGGGGACCAGTAAATCATGGGTGAGAATACACTGAGCTGGCTCGCATCGAACCCGACTGTGGCCAACTTGCGCCAGTTGCCGAAGCCGAAATCGGAGAGGAAGACTTCGGCCTCACGCGCCTGCCCGTCATACAGAACCACGGCGACTTTTCTGCGCGAGGGAGACGGCTCGAGAGAGTAGGCATCCGCGGGATGCGGCAGGAACTCGATCAACCGGCCGGTGTAGGGGTCAAAATGCAGAGCGGTCACCTTCTCGCCGACAGCTCCCTGAAAAATCACCGTGCCGGCCTCCGCACCCCATGCCACTGTATTGGGCAGCGCTATTCTCGGGAAATCAGAATCGTCTGTGTCGACGCTGGTACTGTCGGCGATCTTCCGAAGGCCGTACCCTCCGGCTCCAATGATCCAGACCGAATACGGCAGGAGGTTGTTGGTCGGACCCTTCGTTCCTTTCTCCTCTCTGACAGTCGCGAAGAGGATTTCATCGGCAAATGGCGACCACTGTGGATGGATGCAATTCGCTCCGTCATTCAACGCAACGATCTTTCGAGACCGGCCAGTGTATACATCGAATACCCACAGGCCGGAGTCCGGGGCCTCCTCTAGCAGGTTCGAGACGGCGGCCGCGCGCGAACCATCGGGCGACCAGGTTGCGAGGAAGCGGCCGTGATATGTTTCCGGCCCGCAGCCCATCGTGACGAGCGCCAGCGTCAGTAACCAGATGCTGCAGAAGCAGATTTGCTTCTTTCGGGGATTCATGATGCTTTCTCCCTGTCTTCATGTAGGAACAGCGATATTCCCGCAGGGAAATTTCACCCTTGGAGTCCGAACCTTCTTGGGCGCAATCCAGCCAGGTTTTCTAGGTAGTTTCCGTCGCGAAACTCCTTGGCCATGCGGAAAGCGCCCCGGAGGGCATGCGCGTCAAGCTAGTCCCAGTCGCGAAACTCGATGAATCGCCCATCAGGTCGGGCCCCGGAGGGGCCCAAGCAAGTAGCCGGGGCGCAAGCCCCCGGATAGGATATTGCATAATATCGAGCCCCGGCAGGGGCGAAAGGCCTTTGTACGCCATGTGTAATCTGTCGCCCCTTCAGGGCTCTGATCTTTCTTGACAATCCCAACCCCGGGCTGCGCTGCGCTT
>DASQID010000258.1:0-23736 GCA_035631775.1 Acidobacteriota bacterium | reverse complement strand
GCGGCGGCTACGAAGGTGCGGCCACGAGCGAACTGACCCCACTCTTTGACGCCGACGCGATGGCATCTGTCTGGCAGCGGGTCATCAGGCAGGCGGCAAACATCGGGCAGTGTATCGTAGTGGGCCGCGGCGGCCAATGTATCCTCCAGCACCGGAAGGATGTCTTCCACGTGTCGGTCTATGCCCCGCCGGCCGAGAAGGTCGAGCGCCTCCGCGGGCGACATCCGGCCGGTACGGACCTCGCCGCGCTCATCGATGAAACAGATCGGAGGCGGGCCGCCTATATCAGGCGCCACTTTGGACAAGACTGGATGAAGCGCCATCTCTATAATCTGCAGATATGCTCCAGCATCGGCATGGAACAAGTCGCGGCGGCGATTCTTTGCGCTGCAAATCTTCGTCCGGATATGATGGGTAGAGAACCGGATTCGAGCAAATCTATCAGGTGATTTCCGGCACCTTGGCGTTGGCTCTGCACTACCGCTGAATCGGCTGATCATTCTCAAACCGTATCGCAGAGGTGACAATGGGCTATTACCTTTTCGTGGTGCTCCTGTACCTGCTTGTGTTGACCGCATTCAATTTCTATCAGGCACGGAGAATCAAATCGCAAGAAGACTTCATGGTGGCAGGCAGGTCGATCCCGCTTACCACGATGGTGTTCACATTGGTATGCACGTGGATCGGCTCAGGCACATTCATCGCCGGAGCCGAATATGCGGCCCGGGCAGGCTGGTCCTCTCTGTGGCTGCCTGCCGGAGCGTGGTTGGGCATTGCCGTGATCTACTTCCTCGCGGCGAAAATCCGCACATTCGGCCAGTATACCGTCGGCGACATCCTCGAAGTGCGCTATGGCAAATTCGCCCGCTTGTTCGGCGCCATCGCCCTCATCATCGCGTTTACGACCATTGTGTCTTATCAGTTTCGCGCAGGGGGCTATATTTTGAACGTCGCTACCAACGGCACGATTTCGGTTGAGGTCGGCCAGGCCATCACGGCGGGATTCGTCATTCTTCTCACCGCCATCGGCGGCATGGTCGCCGTCGCAAACACGGACCTCCCGAACGGCATCGTCATAGTTCTCGCGTGCTGCGCGGCACTCCCGTTCGTCGCGGCATTCGCGGGAGGATTCGGTGCTGCACCGCAGTTACTGCCCGCACAACACTTCACCGTGTTCTCCGCAGATTTCGGAAGATACCCGGCACTCAAAGCCGGAGGTTATTTTCTCTCCACCCTGCTGTTGCTCATGGGTGTTCAGTCCATGTATCAGAAATTCTATTCCGCCAAGACGCCTGCCGAGGCAAAGAAGGCGGTTTCATTATGGATCGTCGGCACCATTGCGGTTGAAACGCTTGTAGTCGCTATCGCGGTCTATGCAGCGGCAGCACACTGGGCCGACATCAAGGCATTCGATATAGCGGCTACAGTGAAAGCTGAAGTTGCAGGCGGACAGATCACTCCATCTCAATCGGCAGCGCGCGCGGATGATCTGACACAGAGGCTGAGCGGGACGGGAGACGTCACGCCGGATCAGCTGGCACTGTTACGCAGCGAGCTGCGCGGAGCATTCGGCAGCGCTGCGGATGCGGCATCCGTGGCATCCGTGCGCGTCGGAACAGATCCCGCGTCCATCGTACTGAAAGCAGCGGAAGATATGGCCGCCCGCGGGGGAGTGGTCCTGCCCTTCGGCCTCCTGCTGCTGGGGGCAGCCTGCGCGGTGGTGATCTCCACGGGCATGAACTACCTCCTCTCGCCCACCACGAATATCATGCGCGACATTTATCAACGCTTCCTTAAACCGGATGCAGACCAGAACAAGATGGTCGCGCTGCAGAAGGCATTTGTTGTACTCGTCGGCTTGTGCGCCTTCCTGATGATCTTCGTCCCGACCGTCCTGCACTCGAGGATCTCGGTGTTGAACTACGCCTTTTTCGCCTACACGATGTACGGGGTCGCGATTACCCCGGCTTTGCTCGCAGCCCTTTCATGGAGGCGGGCGACGCGCGCCGGCGGCGTCGCATCCATCCTGTGCGGGGCTGCGATGGCGCTGACGTTTGAGTTGATCATCCCGAATCTTTTCCCACAGGTGATGCAGGGTGGCGATCCCTGGGGCGTGCCGAGCATTTACCCCGCGGCGATCGTGTCCATCGCGGCCCTCGTCCTGGTGAGCCTGGCCACGAAACCGCCGGAAGCCGGAGAATTGGAGCCCTTCTTCGGGAAGAAGTGAGCCAGCCCGTTTGGCCGGCCCCGGATTCAGAGAGCCCGCGGAGGCTCGAACGAGCTCAGGCGCCGCCCGACGTCGGCTCGGGTAAGGGATTCGCCGCCGTTCAGCAGATCTAGGGTTTCAGCTATTTCCTGCTTCGCGGATTCGCGATGGTCAAATGCGATGAAGCCGTCGTAGAAATGCTCGCCCGCCATGGCCCGGCTGATTTCCGACTCTCTGTTGTGTTCCTCGAGTTCGGTGAAATAGACAACGCGATAGGCGCCTTGATGAACGTCCTCACGGTATATTTCGAACATGATATTCCCAGTCATCGCATCACCGGCTGATGTGAGCCGTCACGCATTCAGCGTAAGCCAATCGCGGTCTGCCGAAGGAAGGTCAAATGTAATTCTTAGTACGGGAGTACCCTTCCGGCGGCGGATGAGCGCAGCGAGTTATTCAACCAGCTCCAGAGTTTCGATAATGATGGGATTGGTGCGGTCGCGCGGCGGCCCTGCTGGCGATCGAACAGCCTGCGGTCAGGCAATGGTGACAACCGGCCGCCGGTAACAACAGAGCTCCGTCAATAGTAATCGGGCACAAACGTCTGATCCGTAATGGGCGGACGAACGTAATCTCCCTCTTTCTGACGAGGCGGGAGTTTGATCGGAGCAGGGGTAAGGTCCTTATAGGGCATCAACCCCAACAGGTGACGGATACAGTTGAGACGCGCGCGCCTCTTGTCGTCGGCGGGAACCACATACCAGGGAGCCTGTTTGTGGTCGGTGTGTGCGAACATGTCGTCCTTGGCCCTCGAGTACTCGACCCAGCGTGAGCGGGCATTAAGATCCATCGGTGACAGCTTCCAACGACGTGTGGGATCCCCAATCCGCGCCTGGAACCGGCGTTCCTGTTCCTCGTCCCTGACTGAAAACCAGTACTTTATCAGAGTGATTCCTGAGCGAACGAGCATTCTCTCGAACTCCGGGCACGAGCGGAAAAATTCCTCCACTTCCTCGGTAGTGCAGAATTCCATCACCCGCTCCACTCCGGCCCGGTTATACCAACTGCGATCGAACAGAACCATCTCGCCGGCGGCCGGGAGGTGCGCCACGTAGCGCTGAAAGTACCATTGGGTCTTCTCGCGTTCGGTAGGCACGCCCAGAGCCACAACACGGCAATATCGTGGATTCAGCGTTTCGGTTATGCGCTTGATGGTGCCCCCCTTCCCTGCCGCATCGCGGCCTTCAAATATGGCCACGACCTTCAGCTTCTCCTGCTTTATCCACTCCTGCAGTTTGACAAGCTCGATCTGCAACCTGGCGAGTTCGCTTTCGTAGAACTTCCGCTTCAGCTTCTTCGCTTCCTTTGACATGTCCGCATTCGATTGGATCACGGGCTCGGATTGCCCGGGATTTGCGCGTTTCTGCTTGTTCTTTGCCTTGCTCATGCCTCACCTGCCGGAAGCAACATGGTTTAGGCCGACGATCCAGCACAATTCAAGGGGCGTGATGCCGGGTTCTATTTCTATCCTTACGAATGGCGAGGGGCAAGCGCTTTTTGTGGACCACAGGGCACGGCCGAAGAGCACTTCGCCATAAGCGTTCGACAAAATAAAACAAGATTTAAGGGATCGTACTCTTGGCGTTCTGGCATTGACTCTTCAAAAGGCTGCCGCAAAGGGCTCGTTCAAGAATGAGTTGACATTTGGGCTGAAAGAAAAGTCCTATGGCGCCGGTCATCAGACCGGCGTTTCCGGGGGTCTGATGACCCCCCGCACATGAATCCTCACCGTACCGGAATGTGATTTTATTTCTGCGCGAACCCTAAGGGCTGGCGCAAGAATAACTTCACATTTTGCTGCCGGCGCTGTCAACCGTGACACGCCCGGCTTTCAGTTCGGATACTTCGCCCGAACGCAGATGTCTCCAGGTGCCCACCTGAAGGCCCTCGAGGCTGCACGGACCCACCCGAATGCGAACCAGCTTGAGCACCTTGAATCCAACTGCCTCCATCATGCGGCGAACCTCGCGGTTCTTCCCTTCAGTGAGCACCACCTCCAGCCAGGTGTGCTTCCCGCGATCCCCCAACCTCCTCAAGGACTGCGGCCGCGCCCAGTCTCCTCTTTTCATTTTCACGCCTTGTGACAGCGCGGCGATCGCATCGTCGTCCATCAGTCCGCTGAGTTTGACGGTATACGTCTTGGGGATGCCGGAGGCAGGATTGGCGACAAGATCGGCAAACTCGGTGTCGTTGGTCAGAAGGAGGAGGCCCGAGGTATCCTTGTCTAAACGGCCTATGGGCGAGACCCAGGGAAGCGTTTTGTCCAAATAATCGTAAATCGTCGTGCGATTCTCCGGGTCCCCATGGCTTGTTATCACCCCTTTGGGCTTGTAGAAGAGCAGGTAGATCCGACGGACCGGTCGCAGGCGGTTGCCATCCAGGTGCAGCGTATCCCGTTCAGGAGACACCCATATAGTAGGGTCGCGGACAACTCTTCCGTTCACTTTGACGCGGCCGGAGAAAATTGCATTCAGGGCCACGGTTCTCGATGCGTAACCAAATCGCGACAGGACTCGGTCGAGCGTCATCGAGGCCTTTGATTTCTTAGTGGTCTTTATATCAGACAGGGAAGAGGTAAAGTATTGCTAAGTGCTTCGCCTCCAGAAATGCTAAATGAATCCGCCCCTTTATCGTCCTATCGCTGAATATCGTAACAGTCCCGGTATGGAGTGTTTAAACATCGGCGGGGCATATACCCCAGCAAGAGGGTCAACGTCAGCATGATTCCCTCTTTAAAGGGGATGATTCTGCTGCTCTTGTCGATCCTGTTCCTGCCCAGGAGGGGTCGTCTTGTCGCTCATTACCAATAGAATAGTAATAGGTGTAAAATATTTATTTTTATTGTGTTTAGTATGACG
Organism: Acidobacteriota bacterium; assembly: GCA_035631775.1. Classification (GTDB taxonomy): domain Bacteria; phylum Acidobacteriota; class UBA6911; order UBA6911; family UBA6911; genus DASQID01. The sequence goes on along the minus strand of DASQID010000258.1, from coordinate 18,612 downwards.
TTAATCAGAGATACGACCCCTGCTCGAGATAGTATCGAGGCTGTTTCTCTACCAAGTAGGGCGAGGGTGGCGCTCATCGTGCATCAGCCAGCATGCACCTGTGAATGAGGTGTGGCTGCGGCAGCTTCGTCGAGTGCCGACAGATGGAATCATTGTACGATGATAAAGGTTCTGAATTATTCCGGGCTATTCCTGCTACTGGTTTGTCTGCCTGTTCGATCCTTCGGACAGACCGCCGAAGACTGTTTGGCCTGCCACAGCGATAGGACTTTGAAGGGCCAGCGCGGCGGCAAGCCCATCTCCCTTTTCGTTGACCAGAAAAGGTTTACGGCCTCTGTTCATGGAAAGCTCAGCTGCACGGATTGTCACGCAGACCTCGAGAAGAAGGAGCTGCCGCACGATGAGAAGCTTGCCCCGGTCAACTGCGGAAATTGTCACAGCGACGAGCAGAGTCAGCACTCACTCTCGCTGCACGGTAAAGCGGTCTCCCGCGGCGATGCTCTGGCGCCGCGCTGTGTCGACTGCCACGGGAATCACGACATTCTCCCGGTGAGGAGTCCGCTGTCGGCGGTGGCGCCGCAGCGGATCCCCTTCGTCTGCGGGAAGTGCCACCAGGAGGGGGCGCCCGTTCAGGCCCAGCGCGAGATTCACCAAACCAACATTCTCACCAATTACTCTGAGAGCATTCATGGAGAAGCGCTGCTGAAGAAAGGCCTGGTTGTGACGGCGACTTGCGTGTCCTGTCACACGGCGCACAATATCCTGCCGCACACGGACGCGAAATCGTCGATCGCCCGCAAGAACATAGCTTCGACGTGCACGCGTTGCCATACGGCGATCGAGGAGGTGCACAGAAAGGTCATTCGTGGCGAGCTTTGGGAAAAGGAGCAGCACGTTCTTCCTGCGTGCGTCGACTGTCATCAGCCGCATAAGGTCCGGAAGGTGTTCTACGACCAGGGCATGGCCGACCTGGACTGTCTGCGCTGTCACGAGCGTTCGGACATAAGGTCGTCGAAGGATGGCCGATCCCTGACGGTGGATGCCGCCGTTCTGGCAGGATCCATGCATCTGAAGAAGGCATGCAGTCAGTGCCATGTCGGAGTGAGTCCCTCCCGTGTCCGGCCCTGCGAAACGTTGACGCAGAAGGTCGACTGCGGTTCCTGCCACACGGAAGTCGTGCAGCAATACCAGCAGAGCACGCACGGGCAGCTCCTGGCCCGGAAGGACTCGAACGCCCCCACCTGCCTGGAATGCCACGGTACGCACGGAATCAAGGGGAAAAAGGATCCAGCGTCCAAGACCTTCCCCACCAACGTCCCGGACCTGTGTGCGCGCTGCCACCGCCAGGGACAGAAAGCAGCCGTCCGATATGCCGGACCTGAGCATGAGATCGTGGAGCGCTACACCGAGAGCATTCACGGGAAGGGTCTTCTGAAGAGCGGTCTCGTGGTCACGGCAATGTGCACCAGCTGCCACACCCCGCACAGGGAGCTGCCTCACGACAATCCGGAATCCAGCGTCAACGCCAGGAACCTGCCCTCGACATGCGGAGCCTGTCATAACGGTATCGAGGAACAGTTCGGGCGCAGCGTCCATTCCTCCAAGGTGACAAAGACAAACAGACAACTCCCGGTCTGCAACGATTGCCATAGTGCCCACACCATCCGGCGCACAGACGATCAGGGCTTCAAGCTTACAATCATGACCCAATGCGGGCGGTGTCATGAGAGAATCGCGCAGACCTACTTCGACACGTACCACGGGAAAGTCTCGCAGCTCGGGTACACCAAAACAGCGAAGTGCTATGACTGTCACGGGGCTCACGACATCTTGCCCGTTTCAGATCCTCGCTCGCATCTCAGCCGGGCAAATGTCGTCGACACATGCCGGAAATGTCACGAGGGCGCGACGCGTCGCTTCGCAGGCTACCTGACACACGCTACGCACCATGATCCGGCCAAGTATCCATGGCTGTTCTGGTCATTCTGGGGTATGACGGGTCTGCTGGTCGGCACCTTCACGCTGGGCGGCGCGCATACACTCCTGTGGCTGCCGCGCGCGGTCCAGATGAGGCGAGAGAACGGCCGCGTCTACGCCAAGGCCGAAGCAACCGAATTCCTCCGCTTCTCGCGGCTCAACCGGATCCTGCACGTGGTCATGATTGTGAGCTTCATAGGTCTGGCGCTCACGGGCATGACCCTGAAGTTCTCGTACACCCGCTGGGCTGTGGGTCTTTCGCACTTTTTTGGAGGCTTCGAAACGGCCGGCTACATTCACCGCATGGCAGCATCCATGATGGTCGGGATCTTCGTTGCCCACCTGTACGATCTGTTCCGCCGCAGGCGAACCGAATACGGTTCGTGGCGCGCACTGCTGTTCGGACCCGACACGATGCTGCCCACGCGGAAGGATTTGAAGGATTTCGTCGAATCCATCAAGTGGTTTCTCGGATTCGGGGAGAGGCCGAATTACGGCCGTTGGACGTATTGGGAGAAGTTCGACTACTTTGCGGTATTCTGGGGGATTTTTGTAATCGGTTCCACGGGAATGACCTTGTGGTTTCCTCAGTTCTTCACGAAGTTTCTGCCGGGATCGTTCCTCAATGTGGCGACAATCATCCACAGCGTCGAAGCGCTTCTGGCGACCGGGTTCATCTTCACCGTTCACTTTTTCAATACCCATTTGCGCCCTGAAAAATTCCCCATGGACATCGTCGTATTCACGGGCCGTATGCCCCTGGAGGAATTCAAACGCGACAAACCGGCCGAGTATGAGGCACTCGTGCGCAGCGGACAGCTGGAGAAACACCTGGTCGAACCCTATCCGCCGATCGTGATCAAGGGTATCCGCGCATTTGCGTGGACGGCGCTGGCCGTCGGCTTCAGCATAGTGGTGTGGATCGTTTATGCAATGCTCTTCGCCTACAAATAAACTAAACAACCCTCGCCTTCCAGGCGAGGGGTTTGAGCCGTGTCGCCTGAAGGCGACTCGGGATCGGTCCACTTGTCTCGCCCTTACAGGGCTCTTTTGCTATTCGCTGCCTATTCCCTGGGCTTGCGCCCTGGGCTTTCCTGGCGCGCCCCTTCGGGGCTTGGGTTCCGGAGCCGCGAAGCGGCGAAAGAGATCAGCCCAGACCGGAAGAAGTCAATCCGATCGCGCCCTTCTCCCCCCATCGCCTCCGCGCTTCGTCGGGGCGGCTGAAACTGAGGGGCGCCGGATTTTCCCGATGTCACTGTGCCTCGCACTGATTCTGCTCGCCGCCTTCCCGGCGGCTGGGCTGTCACAGTCCTCCGATGACTGCCTGATGTGCCACAGCGACAAATCCCTGACGGGCAAAAGGCACGGGCGCACGGTCCCGCTCTTTGTGGATAAGGCAACTTTACAGAAGTCGGTGCACGCTTCCCTTGGCTGCGTGGATTGTCACGCAGGTTTCAACCCTGCCGATCTGCCCCATGCCAAGACCATCAGGCCCGTCAACTGCCAGGCATGCCACGAAATTGCGGCGTATGAGAAGAGCATCCATGGCAGAGCGATCGTAACCAGCGTGGGCGAAAAAGCGCTACCTGCCGCAAGCTGCAAGGACTGCCACGGCACGCACCAAATTCTCTCGCCGAAAGATCCGAAGTCACTCACAAACAGAACTCACCTCGCATCGACCTGCGGCAAGTGCCACGAATCCGAGGATCAGCATTTCCAGCTTTCGGCGCATGGCTCCGCCCTTGGAAAGGGGGTCAAGGGGGCCCCGACTTGCATTGACTGCCATGGTGAACACAACGTCGAGGAGACCACCAGCAGGGAATCGAAGGTCTACAAAACGCGTGAAGCAAGGGTGTGCCTCAGCTGTCATCTCGACAATCCGGAAGTGCGCCAGCGCATGGGGCCATCGGCCGGTTTCATCGCCAGCTATGAAAGCAGCGTTCATGGGGTGGCGCTGGCCTCCGGCAACACGAATGCAGCCACCTGCAGCAACTGCCACGGTGCCCACGATATGAAGAAGGCGAGCGATGCCACCTCCCAGGTGAACCGGTGGAACATCGCTCAGACCTGCTCGCAGTGCCATGCCGACATTGCCCGAACTTTCAATCAAAGCATTCACGGCACTGCTCTTCAGGCCGGCAACAAGGATGCTCCCACTTGTACGAGTTGCCACGGCGAGCATCAGATTTACGCTCCCGCGGATCCGCGCTCACGGGTGTCGGCCCAGAACGTCTCAGCGCAAGTGTGCGCCACCTGTCACAATTCGGTCCAGCTGAGCCAGAGGTACGGGATACCCGGCGATCGCTTCAAGACATTCTCGGATAGCTACCACGGTCTCGCGTCGAGGGCCGGATCGGTCGAAGTCGCCAACTGCGCGAGCTGCCACGGCGTTCACAATATCAAACCTTCTTCGGATCCGGCTTCGACGATCAACAAGGCCAACCTGGCAACCACATGCGGCCGCTGCCATCCCGGCGCGAACCAGAATTTCGCCAAGGGCTCCGTCCACGTCGTCATGGCGCGCAACGGAGAGGCTCTCCTGTATTGGATTCGCGCCCTCTACCTCAGCCTCATTGCAGGCATTGTCGGGGGCATGTTCCTGCACAACCTGCTCGATTTTCTCAAAAAGTCGCGCCGCCAGTTGGCTCTGAGACAGGGCAAACTCGCCCTCGAGCACTTCGGATCGACCCAGTATGAGCGGATGAGTCTGAACGAGAGGATCCAGCACTGGATGATGCTCTCCAGCTTCTCCGTGTTGGTAATCACGGGCTTCATGTTGAAATTCCCAGACGCCTGGTGGGTCGTACCGATTCGCCAGCTTAGCGAGAAGTTCTTCGAGATCCGCAGCTTGACCCATCGCATTGCCGGCGTGGTCATGGTTGCGATCAGCATTTACCACCTCTGGTATCTGTTCTTCCACCCGCGGGGGAAACAGTTGCTGCGCGACATGCTTCCGAAGCTGCAGGATGCCCGCGACTCGGTCAGTCTGCTTCTTTACAACATCGGCCTTTTAAAAAGGAAACCGCAGTTCGGCAGGTTCGGCTATATCGAGAAAGCCGAATATTGGGCGCTCATCTGGGGGGTAGTCGTGATGGCGGCCACCGGCGCCGTTATGTGGTTCGACAACTACTTCATCGGGATTTTCACCAAGCTGGGATGGGATGTCGCGCGGACGATCCACTACTACGAAGCCTGCCTCGCCACCCTTGCCATCGTGGTCTGGCACTTCTACTTTGTGATCTTCAATCCCAGCGTCTATCCGATAAATACGGCGTGGTGGACGGGCAGGATCACGGAGGAGGAGATGGCCGAAGAGCACCCGCTCGAGCTGGAGAGGATCCGTTCCGAAGAGTTGAAAAGACTCGATTCCCAGGAAACGAAACTTCCGGTCGAAGAACCCGCAGCCAAGCCCTAAGGGCTGGCGCAAGAATAAATTCACATTTTGGCGCTCACATCTGACTACCGATGCAGCGGATGCTCCAGTCTTACTGCGGGCCTGCCAACGCTCGGAAAGCTGTCACGGCGGCCGCGGGTCCGATGGATGGGTCGGCAGCATAAGCCCGGATGTCGGTCAAGCGGTCGCCCCAGAAAAGCGCATGCGGCGGGCGCAGAACCTCATCGAGCGTGCCTGGCTCGGCTATCCGGTTCTCCACGGCAAGGGCCTTGCCGAGCCACGTACCTGCCTGACCGGCAAGAACTTGCCGCCTAATCGTAGACCGAGACTTTGCTGAAAGTCAGGACAAGGTGGGAATCGACGGCGTGGCCATTCTGGCTGGCAGGCCGGCATCGGGCATTCGTAAGCATGCTGTTGAAGCTGTTCAGCAGAGCCCTGTCTGCCGGATACTCGAGCACGTTCTGTATTTTCGCAGTACCGCTCCGGTCTACCACGGCAACCACCGACAAAGTATCATCCTGTCCCTCACGCGAGAGGGACTGGCCGAAGTTGAGCAGATAAAGGTCGTTGATCATCGGCTCGCTTGGGCTGATGGGCCTTCTCTGTGCTTCCACCGGCAACAGCCCGAGCTTTCCAAGGACACTGAGAGGGAGTTGCTGACGGTAAGCCGGCGGCAGTGGGCCTCGATCCGAAGTCTGATCGAAGTATGCCGGATTTAACGAAGCAACGATCATGACGAAAAATACCGATGTCATCACTGTCCCGAGAATCCTGGTCAGATACCAGATTCCCTCGGTGGATCGAATAATGGACCACCGGCGTTCCAGGGCATCACGCAGACGAACACGCAGAGTGTTCTCTTCTTCGTTGTGCAGGCGAAGCTGTACGAGGTGCTGCAGGTAATCCGGCGCATGGACCGTTCCCAGAGAAGATAGTTTTCTCCGCAGGAGAGCAAGGCGTTCGAATTCCCTGCGGCATTTTGCACACTCTGCCAGGTGCTGCTTGACCTGGACAGTCCTTTTGCCGTCCAGAACCTCATCGAGATATTCGGACAGCCGGCTCAGTACTCTCTCGCAATTCATACCTACCTCCGGCGGACTCTGTCTCCATCAACCCAAGGTGCCATTCAGGCGGCGTTTCAACTCCTCGCGGCCGCGGGCAATGCGGGACTTCACCGTGCCCAGGGACACCTGAAGGGATTCCGCTATCTCTTCGTAGGTCAATCCGTCGATATCTCGCATCACCACCGCGATGCGTTGTTGCACGGGGAGGCGAATCAAGGACCTTTCGATCTCTGCTCGCTCCTCTTCGATCAGCAGCGTCTCTTCGGGAGACTTGCCGCCAGACTCCAAAGTCTCCGAAATATCGCGCACTCGTTCCCTGCTCAAATGCTCGTCCAGAGAAACGGTCCCTCTGCGCCTGAGACGATTCCACCACCGACATCGGTTGGACGCCCGATTGACGGCAATTCGGTAAATCCATGTCTTGAGCGATGACTCTCCCCGGAAGCAGCTCATTTTGCGATAGACAGTGAGAAATACTTCCTGGGATACATCCAAGGCCTCCTCCCGGTCTCCCAGAATCCTGCAGGTCAGGTGGAAGACCATGGAACTGTATCTTTCAAACAACTCCTCGAACGTCAAAGTTACTTCCGAACGGACCCCTTCTAGGACTGAGATCGGCTCGGACGTGGCCCTCTTATCTTCGTAATTCGTCAGCGCTATCTCATCCGGATACATTTGTGTGCGCGCCAGCGGCTCGCAGCGCTGCCCGGTCTGCCGCCGCAAGACGTGTCCTTGTTTTAATAGACATCAAAGAGCACTAAAAGGTTCCGAAAATCTCTCTCCGAGGATGCAAGCAATTGTCATGAACTACGCGTAACTGCAAGTAATCGCTTAAGTTCCTGAGGCGTAAGTGTCTGCACCTTCTCCACATATTGGGAGATCGCCAGCACACGCGAGAGCCTCACATCCCTGTCGGGGATGGCATCGAGCAGCGCATGGAGATCCCTGCGGATCAAATTGGGATCCGTTCCCGGGGGAGCCTTCTGGATAAGGGACTCTTCAACTACGTAGGTGACAAGGGAGGGCGAATATATTCTGCCGGTAAGGTAGAGTCCTAGAGCCAAGATCCCGAGCAATCCTGCAACTGCCGACCGCCTCCGGAAGCTCATGTGCTCCCTCCTCTGACTGCGGTGCCCAGTATATCAGAATCACGGTCAGGTGCTCGAAATGCTTCGGGTCCTCGTCGAATTAACCTGCACACTTTGCTGCCGGGCTCCAGGTCCGTTGGCCAGGTGCGAGTGGCGAGCTATGCTGATATCGCATGTGAGATGCGAGCAACAAGGCTAACGGGCTGGCGGCCCGCAGCCCGAAAGTGGGCTGCAGTGCGTACTCGCGGCAAAGTGCACATTTCGACGCAGATCCTTATGCTATAATCGCGCCGAGTCGATTCACTGAGGCATCAGGCAAGCGAAGCGCTAGTGCAGACCGTTCTCTGAAAGCTACGAGTAGGCGGAACGCAGTCGGGAGCGAAGCATTGAACTGCCTTTTTTGCCGGTCGACTGCCGCGGAAGGCCAGCTGCTGTAATTCTCATGAATTGCCCCAAGTGTCAGAGCACTGAATTGGATTCATCGGGGACGTGCCCTGCCTGTGGTATCAATGCAGGTGAGAATCCACTGGAGAGCCGTGCAACTCCGGATGAGAAGGAACCCGATGGCATCGCCGGCATGATTGAATTCGACTGCTCGGGCCCTTCAGAGGCCGAGCCGGGCACCAGGTCGGAAATGCCTCAGTGGCGCATGGACTTGGCCAGGCGCCTTCAGGAGATAAGGCAGAAGCGCGAGGTGGGGGCCGCAGGCGGCCTGGAGCAGCGCTCAGCGAATGCCCCTGCACTCAGTGAAGTCCAGCTGACGACGAAACTGGAGGACGCGGAAAGCGCTCCTGCCAAGGTCTCGGCGACTCCTCGGGTGCAACGCCGCAGCCCGCGTGTGCTGAAGCCCATACCTGTCGCGGCACCTTCGTCCAGTCCGGCGCGCGCGACGAAGGCCACACCAATGGCTCTGAAACCTGTCGACTTACCTCTCTTCAGAACTGAGGGCTCCCAATCTCCATCCCGCGCCGAAAGCGAGGCGGTCTCAGAAAGGGCTACGGCAAGCCCCGACTCCCTGAAGGATGTGCGAAACCTGATCGACAGCATCGTCATACATCCGGAAGGCGGCCACAATGTCGCCGCGACAACTCAGGAGTTACCTCAATCCGTCGTTGAGGCCGTGCTGCCGTCTCCCGACGACCGCCTTATCCTGGTTTCCCGCACCCTTTCCGGTCTAGTGGATCTGCTTGTTGTTGCCATCTGCACAGGTGCGTTGATCATCGCAACCGATGTAACATCGGGGATCGACATCTTCGACGGCAAGAGCCTGGCGGTTTATTCCCTCCTGTTGTTCGCCGTCTTTTTTGTTTATTCCGCTTTCTTTCTCGGCACAGCGAATCAAACCATCGGCATGATGCTGACCGATCTGAAGCTCATCAATGCAGAAGATAGGCGACCTCACATGGGCCAAATCCTATGGCGCTGTTTCGGTTATCTGGTTTCGGTATTCATGCTTGGGGCCGGATTGCTCTGGGGCTGCTTCGATCGGCAGAGCCGTTGCTTGCATGACAGGCTTTCGGACACCCGCGTCGTTCGACTCTAAGCCGTCTGTACACATATCCCGGTCTTCGATACTGAGTTGCGGGGGCGTGGAAGCCGAGCCATTTAGAATATGTGGGTCCGGGATCCAGCACGATCTGTAGGCACAAGCGCCGCGCTCCACCGGTAAGGTGGCTCCGGGACAAAATGAGATCTTCAGAGCCAAAGCAATGGCTTATTTCAATTTGGCGGACTCTGCCTCTGGAAGACCGATTAACGCCTGCACCCTCATGCCGTCGCGATGGATTGAACTGTATTCCCCGTCCTGGATCAAACTGAATCCATCCGCTGTTTCCGAGGACTTGTGGGCCTTGGAGTATCTGTGCACCAGCCACGTGCTCATGGCTTGGTAGAATTCCTCGACATCGTCCGTCGTATCCCAGGTGGTCGCGATGAAGGCGGCATTTTTGCCGCTATCGTTCTCGAGAAGAAGAACTTGGTCTCCTCCCCAGCCTGCCGCCGCGCGCTTTGACTGCTCCTCGGACAATTGAAGGCGCAGGAGCAGATCGATGGACAGTTCGCCGAGCACGTTTCTGTAGCTGGCTTTCCAGCCTTTCAGGCGCGCCACCGGATCCTCGAACTCTACGGGCTTGGGATCATCGCGGGGAGTGTCGAGGTATTTCTCCGGGTGCATGATCTGTTCCGTGGATACCGGAAGGTCGGAATAGATTTTGTTGACGGCGTCCCACGATGGACTTTTCGCCCAGACCCGTTGAAGAAAGGCGGCTCCATAACCATACGGGAAAAGCAGAGTTTCCCTCATAAAGACCGGTGCGTTTTTGAAAATGGGAAATTGGGAGTCCATTGCGGAAAACTGGGACTGCATGATGAAGACAAGGTTGGGCAGGGATGAAAACTCCCTTCCGGCAGGCTGGAGCAGGAAGTTGAGCATGACTGCCATGCCGTCCCCCTCGAAGATGGCCTGCCGGGCGAGCACGCGGTCGTCATTTTTCAGCTTGCGATCCTCCTTGAGAGTCTTATTGAGATTGAAATATTGATCCTGCAAGGCGTGCGTGAGCTCGTGAACCATTACGGGTTTCTGCTGGTCGACCGGAAGCCAGCCGGCGATGAAGAAGGTTTTCTTATCTGGATCGTAGTACCCACCCACCTGCTCGGTAAGTAGTTTCAACGTGAAATCCTTGTAGTCGACCGAAGGCGGCAGGAGACCCAGTTTGTGGAGCAAACGCCCCTCGCTTTGAAGTTCGCCCTCATCGATGTCTTCCCGGACATGCTCGTCGAGAGACTTCGCAATCTCTTCCCTGCTTTTCACGCCCATCTGAACTGGTGACTTGGCCTGCAGCCCCCGCAACTCCTGGACCTTCTGAACCATCTCATCTGCAGCCTTTAAGAGATCCGCCGGGGCCTTTTCCTGAATGAGTGCCGGGGCCGCAAGCCCCATTGAAAGGATGATAACGATCACAGCCGCCCATCCCACGTGCCGGCCATATTTGTGCATTGCATCTCCTTAGGGTCAGTCAATGAACAACGCTTGCATTTTGGCGCGAGCGCCTCTTGATGCTGCGGCCCGCAGCAAAGTATAAGCGCTATTCATTGACAGACCCTTACGTTCCCGAATAGCTCATCACTTCTCGCCAACGAGGCGCGAATGACAAAACGACGATAATCGAAAGATAATAGTAGGTGGCTAGGGGGCAGTCAATCCCGCCGCCGAAGCACTCCGCAGCTCATGGGTATCTCTAAATCGTTGAACAATAATAGCTTATGCATTAGTTTGGACGGGCGCGAGACCTATAATTGGATTGATTTACATGAGGGCGGAATGCTACATTTACCCGCTACGGATTGTGAGGCATGTCTAAGCTATGGATCTGCTTATCCCCCTGCTGGTGATGGCGGTGTTGGTGGGCACCATAGCTGCTGCGTTTATTGCTGCATCAGTCTTTCTGGGACCCAGGAAGCACCACCCGGTCAAGGATGACCCCTTCGAATGCGGCGTTCCCTCTGAAGGCGCTTCACACCAACCTGTGCCGGTGCGCTTCTACCTGATGGCCTTATTGTTCATTCTCTTCGACGTGGAACTGGCGTTTCTATTTCCGTGGGCTGTTGTGTTCCGAAGCCTCGGCCTGTTCGGATTTGTAGAGATGCTGGTGTTTTTCCTTGTGGTTGGTGTTGGATTTGTCTACGCATGGAAGATCGGCGCACTGGAATGGGAATAGAGCACGCCGCGACTGACCCTTCGAAAATTGAACTCGCGCTGGAGTTACTGAGGGAGGAATTTCCTGAAGGAGTGTTGGAAACCTCGTTCCCTCAAGGTGATGCAATGGCGGTGGTCCAACCGCAATCCCTGACGAAGGTGATGGAGTTCCTGAAGAACGATCCCCGACTCCAGTTCAGCATGTTGGTCGACATCACGGCGGTGGACCACCTAGGAAGAAGTCCAAGGTTTGATATCGTTTATCACCTGCTTTCGATTCCATTCAAGCGCCGACTACGCATAAAGGTGCGTATAGCGGATGGAGAGCCCGTGGTGGAATCCCTTACTCCTCTGTGGGGTGCTGCCGATTGGCTCGAACGGGAAGTGTGGGATATGTACGGGGTGCGCTTTGCCGGACACCCAGATCTGCGGCGAATCCTGTTGTACGAGGAATTTCAAGGACACCCGTTGCGGAAGGATTACCCGATCCGCAAGCGGCAGCCGCTGATAGGGCCGAAGAATTGAGGTGAGTGTGTCGGACAAGGAGCAGGTTACCCTCACCATCGATGGCCAGCCAGTTCGAGCGCCCAAAGGCACCACCATTCTCGAGGCCGCCAAGGCAGCTGGAGTCAGCATTCCGTATTACTGCTATCATCCGGGGCTGTCGGTCGTCGGCAACTGCCGGATGTGCCTTGTGGAGATCGAGAAGATCCCCAAGCTCCAGCCCTCCTGCGCAACGCCGGTTGCCGAAGGCCAAGTCGTGCGCACACAGACGCCCGAGACCCTGAAAAACCGCCGTTCCGTTCTGGAGTTTTTGTTGCTGAATCACCCTCTCGACTGTCCCGTGTGCGATCAGGCGGGGGAGTGCGAACTGCAGAATTACTACATGGATCACGGCGCTTACGATGCTCGCTTCAACGAAGACAAGACAAAGCGGAAGAAAGCATTTCCCATCGGTCCCTACGTCATCCTCGACCAGGAACGCTGCATCCTCTGCACTCGCTGCGTGCGGTTCACGCGCGAGATTTCCAAGACGGGCGAGTTGGGAGTTATAGACCGCGGGCACAGAAGCGAGATCGACATCTTTCCCGGCATGGAGCTGAAGAACGCATATTCAGCAAACGTCGTCGATATATGCCCCGTAGGTGCGCTCACCGACCGTGACTTCCGTTTCCAGTGCCGTGTCTGGTTTCTCGGCCGCACCGCGTCCATCTGTCCGGGCTGCAGTCGAGGCTGTAACATCGAGATCCACTTCAACGAGCGCTTCAACCCGCGCTACCACGACAAGCGCGTGCATCGCCTGAAACCTCGCTATAACAAGGAAGTGAATTCCTTCTGGATGTGCGACGAGGGCCGGTATTCCTATCATTCGATCGACGCGGCGGATCGGTTGAAAGCCCCGCTGGCCCGGGCGAACGGGGCTCACCGGGAGATCTCCTGGGAGGAAGCGCTGCACAGAACGGCGGAGGCACTGAAGAGTGCGCTCGAGCAGGGAGGTCCCGAAAGCGTGGCTCTGTGGGCCTCACCGCAGATGACCAACGAAGAGCTTTTCCGCTTGCGCCAGATCTTCCGGGACCACCTGAAGGTAAGTGAAATCGAGTACCGGGTACCTTCCAAAGAAAAGGCTTTCTCCGACAACTTCCTGATTACGGCGGATAAGAATCCCAACAGCCGCGGTGCCGAGGTCCTCGGATTCGCAGGCAAAGGTTATGCAGAATTCCTGCGGAGCTGCTCGGATGGCAGGATCCGTTTCCTCTATATCTGTCATCACGACCTGGCTCTCGGCAGTAACCAGGAGGCGATAAGCCAAGCCCTGAGCAAGGTGGCTTTTGTTATTTACCAGGGCTCCCGGCAAAACGGCACCTCGGCCCTCGCCGACATCGTCCTCCCGGCGGCTGTATACGCGGAGAAGGAAGGAACGTTCACGAATGTGCAGGGGCGTGTGCAGAGAATCCACGCCGCACTCCCGCCACTGGGCGAATCACTTCCTGATCTCGACATACTTGACAGATTGGCTGTAGAGCTCGGCCTGCCGCTGCGTCCCTCGCCCGCAGCGGAGGTGTTCCTCGAAATCGGCCGCAATCTGAAACCGTTTTCCGGCATGAGCTACGAGTCCTTGGGCGATGCCGGACAGTTGCTTGTTTAGAGTACTCGGAATTTTTTATGTGGGTCGACGCGCTGATCGCACTCGTCAAAGCCGTGATCTTCCTGAGTTGCGTCCTGCTGCTCACCTCCCTGCTGACCTGGATGGAACGGAAACAGTCCGCGGTCATGCAGGACAGGCTGGGAGCCAATCGCGCTCCAATTCTCGGTATTCGTGCCTGGGGGCTTCCCCACATTTTTGCAGACGCTCTCAAGATGTTCTTCAAGGAGGACTACGTTCCTCCCGGTGGAGACAAGCTCCTCCACACGGCGGCCCCATTTGCGGCGTTGTTCTTTGCGCTGATGAGCTTTGCAGCAATTCCATTTGGCGACTCCATCATGATTGAGGGGAGGAGGATCGAGTTGCAGGTCTTCCCTCTAAACGTGGGCCTACTTTTCATCCTCGCGATGATGTCGATGGGGATCTACGGCGCTTTCCTTGCAGGATTCTCTTCAAACAACAAGTACGCCTTCCTGGGAGGTCTGAGAGCCTCGAGCCAAATGATCAGCTACGAAATCACCATGGGTGCAACCCTGGTGGGTCTTCTGATGATATTCGGCACAATGGATCTTGCTGAATTGAATCGGGCACAGGGAGGCCTGCTCTGGGGCTGGCTGCCTAAGTGGGGCATATTTCTCCAACCGGTGGGCTTCATTCTCTTCCTTGTGGCGGGCATCGCCGAAACCAAACGGGTTCCATTTGACCTGCCTGAGGGGGAATCGGAAATCATCGGCTATTTCCTCGAGTACAGCAGCATGAAATTCGGGGCTTTCTTTATGACCGATTTCGTGGAGACGATACTCATCGCAGCGCTGATTTCCACCCTATTCTTTGGCGGGTGGCAAGTTCCGTATCTGCAGGCAGACGGCTTTCATTTCCCCTGGGGTTCGGGCATCGGGCTGTCGCACATAACCGTAACGCTGATTCAGGTGGCTGCTTTGGGGCTGAAGGTGGTCTTTTTCTGCTGGTTCCTGCTGCTGATCCGCTGGACTCTGCCTCGTTTTCGCTATGACCAGCTGATGCATCTGGGCTGGAAGATCCTGCTTCCCATCTCCATCGTTAACATATTCGCCACAGGCCTCGTCCTCGTACTTCTCCGCTGATACGGGGTCGCACCTACGCAACCCAAATAAATTCAAATTGTTAGCGCAAAATGGGTGCGAGATAAGGCCATAAAACAGATTTCAGGGGCCTGTTTTTGATTCAGAAAAGCCGATCGCACATGCTCGGCGGGATGTCTTCAGCCGCCCGATTCGTCATACAGCCTCGCCCGTATTCACGTAGGGTTTGAAGCCGCGCGCCCGCATCACCTCGCGCGCTCGATCACCGTCTTGCGGTATGACATAAAAAAACGCCCCCACACGCTGTGAGCGGAAAAGAGCCCCGCTTGTGTATTGCGTGGGGACGACGGCGTAATCAAGTGCATCAGCGTCGAGCGCTTTCTCCAAGGCCAGTGCATCTCTCAGACGCTTTGCCACATATACTAGTACCAGTTCCTGTCCGCCAAAGAAATCCGGTTCGTGTCGCATGATCGATAATGTTAACGCAAGAAAACCGCCGCAAATGACACCAATTTAACCAAGCAGCCTTCCACCCTCCATCCTTAGGACCTGTCAATAAATAAAGGTTACACTTTGCTGCAGGCCCCCAGGCCCGCTGGCGAGGCGCGAGCGACGAGCTTATACCCAGGGTGGTATGTGAGGAGCGAGCAACAAATCCAGCGGGCCTGCGGGCCACAGCCTGATAGGGCAACCTTTATTTATTGACAGGCCCTTAGGTAGTGCAAATCGTATGCACGCCACATTACAATAGCCCAAACTTCTGGGAGTTTGGAAATGACAGAGATCTGCGGAAACTTTATTGATGGGAAGACCGTGCCTGCGCACGCGTCCGAAACGACGCCAGTGTTCAATCCGTCCCGTGGAGAAGTGATCGCCGAAACTCCCGTCTGTGGCGACGAAGACGCGCACTGCGCGGTTCTTGCCGCCCGCGAAGCATTCCCCGGATGGGCAGCCACCCCACCCAACGACCGCTGCCGCATTCTCTTCCGATATCACCAGCTGCTCGAGAGCAACTTTGAGGCGCTCGCCCGCCAGGTGGTCCGGGAGCATGGCAAGACATTCGAGGAAGCTTGTGGCGATGTACGGCGTGGGATCGATGTGGTGGAGATGGCTTGCGGGATTCCATCACTGCTGACCGGGCAGCACCTGGACAACGTGGCCAGAGCAGTGGACGGAACAGTCACGCGTCAGCCCATTGGGGTTTGTGCAGGCATCACCCCCTTCAATTTCCCCGCCATGGTACCGATGTGGATGTTCCCGCTCGCGCTCGCCTGCGGCAACACGTTCGTGCTAAAGCCATCACCGAAGGTGCCCTTGACTGCTATTCGCCTGGCTGAATTGGCTGCTGCAGCCGGTCTGCCTCATGGTGTGTTCAATGTGATTCACGGGGGGAAGGAAGTGGTGGATGTCCTGCTGCGGCACCCTGACGTCGCGGCGATCAGCTTCGTAGGGTCCACGCGGATCGCGAAATGCATTTATGAGACCGGAGCCGCCAACGGCAAGCGGGTACAGGCGGCAGGGGGCGCCAAGAATCACATGATCGTCATGCCGGACGCCGACATGGACGCAACCGTCTCCGCGATTATGGGAGCCGCATTCGGCTGCACCGGCCAACGATGCATGGCGGGAAGCGTTGCAGTTGCCGTCGGAGACATCGGCGACCTGCTTCTCGAGCGCCTGTCGGCTTCCGCAGCCGCGCTGAGAATCGGGCCCACTGATCAGGATGATTCGGTCGCCATGGGGCCAATGATCGACTCTTCAGCCCGCGATCGCGTTCTCCACTACCTTGACCTCGGGGTGGAGGAGGGCGCTGTGCTTGCAGTGGACGGACGGAACTTGGTCCCGAGATCCGGTTGCGGCTTCTTTGTCGGCCCCAGCATTTTTGATCATGTCAAGCCGGGCATGCGTATCGCCCGGGATGAGATCTTCGGCCCTGTGCTCTCTCTGATGCGCGCTCCTTCACTGGACGATGCGATTATCACGGCGAACCGCTCCCCTTACGGAAACGGCGCCGTCATTTTTACGGGCGATGGAGCCATGGCGGGCAAATTTGCGCGAGAAGTTCAGTCCGGCATGGTTGGTATTAACGTCGGCGTGCCAGCTCCGATGGCCCTGTTTCCCTTCTCAGGATGGAATCAATCGTTCTTCGGCGACCTGCATGTCCAGGGACAGGAAGGCATTCAGTTCTTCACACGCGCCAGAGTGGTTCTTACCAGATGGGGCGCGGGAAGGAAGCGAGGGACTTGGTCCTGAGCGCTGACCTCAGTTTGTCGCTGGCTGCCCTGTCAACTGCTCAACGGTTTTGCGCAACCTCCGGGTGTCTTCCTGATATGGATCGGAATTCTCCGACTCGCTTGGCCAAAGTGGTGCTCCGAAGACGATCCTCACCTTGTGCGGCCTGATGCGCTTGCTGTCCCGCGCCCAGACTTCGTGAGCGCCGAGAATTCCCACGGGTATCATGGAAGCTCCGATCTCTCGTGCGAGGATCGCAGCCCCTTTCTTGAACTCCTGCAATTCGCCATCGAACGATCGCCCACCCTCGGGGAAAATGCACAGAATGCGCCGGTTTCGCAGGCCATATGCCCCCACTTTCATTGCCCGTAGAAGATGGGCATCGGGATCTACGGGCACCGTATTGGTGAGTCGAGCGAATATCCGCATGAACCAGTTTTCGAAGTACTCACTGTACCCTACGAAAAAAACCCTTCGGAATATGCGGAACGGCAGGACGGACATTACAAGGAACGGATCGATGTAGCTGAGGTGATTGGGGCAGATCAGGTAGGGCGCCTCTTTGGGCATTTGTTCGCGGCCGCGCACCTCCAGCCGAAGGAAGGTTCGGAACAGGGTATAGTAGAAAAATCTCAAAGCACACCACTTAAAGAGAGAGAGGAGCGATCCGCTGAAGTGGACACGCCCATCCTCCTCGCCCGAAAGGGCCTCCTCGGACAGAATCGACTTCCAGCTCTGTCGCTCGCTGGCCCCACCCACGGAAGAGACGCCCGCAAGTTCCTCCAGCCTCAGTATCAAGTCCCGGACAGTATAGATGTCGGTGCCAAAATCCTCCGGTAGTTGCAGGTTTAACGCCTGCTCCAGGCTGGCAAGGAGTTCCACTCGCTCCATGGAATCAAATCCGAGATCCAGCTCGAGATTCATGCCGAGGTCTATCTGCTTGTCGCGGCGATAGTGTTCGCGCAAGCCGGAGAGGACCTCCTGCCCTACGGCCGACTCCATGAGTCGACGATCCTCGGGTTTAATGGTGGCCGGCGATGCCGCGGCGTCCATTCCTGCCAGTTCGCCGCTCTCGATGAGCCGTTTGAGGTCCAGCCTCTTGATCTTGCGCGTGGTAGTCCGCGGCAGAGGCTCTTTTTGCACCTGGTAGCTCATCAGCCTCTTGTACTTGGGCAACTGGTTGGAGAGTCGGCCTATTTCGTCCCTGAGTATTTCCCTGGCATTCGCGATCTTTTTGACCTTCAGCACTTCGAAGTCCGGCACCACCACGGCGTGCAGGCGTTCGCTGGTCTCGTGGCCGACCGGATTGGCGATGCCGACCACGGCGATTTCCTGGATGTAAGGGGACTGCAGGTAGTGCGCCTCCAATTCATCCGGGTAGATATTCTTGCCGTTCGGCAGCACAATCACCTCCTTTGCCCGGCCGGTGATAAAGAGATTGCCGCGCGCATCCATTCGTCCGAGGTCCCCGGAGTAAAGCCAGCCGTCTCGAATGGCCTCCGCCGTAGCTTCGGGATTCTTGTAGTAGCCCTCCATTACTATCGGCCCGCGAATCAGCACTTCCCCTACTCCGGCCTCATCCGGAGCGTCAATGCGGATTTGCACGTTCGGAAGCGCCTTCCCAACAGAGCCGATCACATTGTCCTCGATACGTGTCAAGCTGCATCCACCGGATGTCTCCGTAAGCCCGTAGCCCTGCAGAATGGTAAACCCGAAGTCGTGGAAATCCTGCGCGACCTTAGGGTCGAACGAAGAGGCTCCGCTGACAAACAGACGCATCCTGTTCCCAAAGGGGGCGTGGATTTTCCCAAAAAGGCGTTTCCCCATATTCAGGTGGATGTGTTTCATCAGGTGGCGGTTGAGCACCTGCATCGCCCGGAAAAGCCTGCGTACCAGGGCCGGCTTCTTGGCAAGTTCGTCCTGGATCCGATCGTGAAAGAGGTAAAAAAATTGGGGAAC